>NZ_DASZBY010000001.1:0-27602 GCF_035943795.1 Aliidongia sp.
GCCAGGGCCGCGTCGACGAAGGCCACGATGAAGCTTTCGAGATAGTCAGCGCCATCAAGCACTGCACTCTGGCGCGCCGCGACACCGTCGAGACGGGACAGGTCGGCGAGCCAAACCAGGAGCAAGGGGCATTCCCGGACATGGCGCTGGGAGGCCGCGACCTCCGACAAGCGGGCCTTGCGCGCCAGGTCCTCGACGGCGACGACGCTCCAGGTCTGCAGGTTGGACGAGGTCGCGGCAGATTGTGCAGCGGCCACGATCCGCTCCGCCGTCCCCTGGGGCAGGGCGTCTGGCAGATAGGCGCGAACGGAGCGCTGCGAGAGCAAGTGCGACAGGACCGGGTTCTAATGATCGGTGGAAACGCCAGAGGCACCGCCGTATCGGGCGCCGAGCGCTTCGTCCGCAAGACTGGATGCGTCGAGAGAGTTGTCGGCGATCGTGGAAACGGCCATCGTCTGCTCCGGAAAATTCATGCTGGAGTCATCCTGCGGGTGCTGAGGCGGCCTGTCCCCGCCTTTTTCGCCGCAGCCGCAGTCGCAAAGATCTTGACGCTCTGAGACGGCGCGCATTGGCCGAAAGTCTCGCCCAATGGCGATAGCGCAGCGCTGGAGCGGGGCGAAAGGCGGCGGGAACTCGGCGCGGTCTTCGGGACGCGTCTTCACATTCGAACCTGTTGCGGCCGACGCACGACGGCACGATCTCTGTGTTGCGGCCGCTAAAGTGACGCCGGTGAACCGGCCGAAAATGGCACGGCGATGGCACGAGACCCTCAAAAAGTGCAGAAACGCTGAGTTAGTCGGGGAATCATAATCCCAAGGTCGCTGGTTCAAATCCAGTTCCCGCTACCATAAAGAAAACCCCTGAAAGTGTTGAGCTTTCAGGGGTTTTGTTTTGGCGCGATCGTCGTTGACGGCCGGGAACATGCCGGTAGCCGCTGCGCCTCGGTGCCGGGCGCGGCTTACGGATTTGTCGGCGTCTGCAGGTCGCCGGTGGCATTCATATTGGACGTGCCGAGATCAGCGGTGCCGTTGCCGAGCACCCGGTGACCTTTGCAACTGACCGATGAATTCCGCTGCCCGATCAAGCCACGGGAAACGGCAGCGGGTGATGGCAGTGGTAGAAGCCCCCGTCCGTCTCGGTCGCCACCGGCATGGCCGCGGCACAGATTTCGCTTGCCTGGGGACAGCGCAGGCGGAACGGGCAACCCGACGGCGGCTCGAGCGGGTTCGGCGGCTCCGTGCCGATGTCGATCCGTCGCGGCCGCGCGCCCGGTATCGGCGGCAGGATCGCATCCAGCAGTGCCCGGGTATAGGGATGGCGCGGGCGGGCATAGAGCGCCTCGGTCGGGCCGCTTTCGACGATGAGGCCCAGGTACATGACGGCGACCCGGTCGGCCAGGTGATGCACTACGGCCAGATTATGGCTGATCAGCAGCACGGTCAGGTCGAACTGCCGGCGCATGCGGCCGATCAGGTTGATGATCTGGGATTGCACCGAGACATCGAGCGCCGAAGTCGGTTCGTCGCAGACGAGGAGCCGGGGCTCGCCGATCAGCGCCCGTGCGATCGCCACGCGCTGGCGCTGGCCGCCGGACACTTGCGCCGGATAGGCATCGATCAGGTGAGGCGGTAACCCGACCGCCGCCATCATCTCCGCCGCACGGGTCCGTCGGCTGGCCCTTGTGCCGTCGCCGCGCACGGTCAGCGGGGCGGCCACGATGCTGCCGAGGCTCTGGCGCGGATTGAGCGAGGAATAGGGGTCCTGGAAGATCGGCTGGACCAGCCGCGCGCGATCGAGGCGGTGATAGCCGTCGATCGGCTGGCCGGCCAGGGCCACGCGGCCCCGCGTCGGCTGCTCGATGCCCAGGCACAGGCGCGACAGCGTGGTCTTGCCGCAACCGCTCTCGCCGACGATCGCCAGCACCTCGCCGGCCTCGACGGCCAGATCGATGCCGCGCAAGGCCCGCAGAGTCGCCGACTGCCCGCCGGCGCGGATCTCATAGTCGCGGGTGGCGCCCGCAACCTCCAGGATCGCGCTCATCCGTCCGCACCGACGAGCGCCGCATAGCCGGGCTCGCCCGCCCGCTCGGCGAGGGGGCGGATGCAGCGCTGGGCATGGCCCGGCGCCAGGGGCGCAAGCGGTATCGGGCCGGCGGCGCAGGCGGGGCGCGCGTAGGGGCAGCGGGCCAGGAACAGGCAGCCGTCGGTCGCGGCCGTCGGCGGCGGCACGATGCCCGGGATCGTCCCCAGGGGCGCGCCGCGCGCGGTCAGGCCGGGCGTCGGGATCGCCCGCAGCAGCCCCTCGGTGTACGGGTGGGACGGACGGGCCAGCACCGCGGCGGTCGGGCCGGTCTCGACGACCTGGCCCGCGTACATCACCGCCATCCGATGGGCGACGCTGGCAACGACGCCCAGGTCGTGGGTGATCAGGATGATGGCGACGCCCGTCTCGTCCTGCAGCTGGGCCAACAGGCCCAGGACCTGCGCCTGGGTCGTGACGTCGAGCGCCGTGGTCGGTTCGTCGGCGATGATCAGGTCGGGCTCACAGGACAAGGCCATCGCGATCATGACCCGCTGGCGCAACCCGCCGGACAGCTGGTGCGGATATTGCCCGAGGCGCGCCGCCGGCGAGGGCACGCCGACCCGCGTCAGCAGGTCGATCGCGCGCTGCCGCGCCGCCGTCTCCGAGATCCGCCGATGGGTCCGCATCACCTCGACCAGCTGGCTGCCGATCGTGTAGCAGGGATCGAGCGAGGTCATCGGATCCTGAAAGATCATGGCGATGCGCGGGCCGCGCAAGGTCCGCCAGGCGGCGGCGCCCAGGCCCAGCAGCGATTGCCCGTCGAAGCTCAGCCGCTCGGCACTGACCCGGCAGGGTGGCGGCACCAGGCCGATCAGGGCGAGGGCCGTCAGGCTCTTGCCGCAGCCGCTCTCGCCGACGATCGCCAAGGTCTCGCCCTTGACCACCTGCAGGTCCAGACCCCGCACCGGCGTCAGCGGTCCCTGCGGCGTCGGGATCGTGACCTTCAGGCCCGCGATATCGACGAAGGCGCTCATACCCGGCCCTCCGGTGCCAGCACGTCGCGCAGCGCGTCGCCCAGCAGGTTCACCGCCAGCACCAGCAGCGCCAGCGCCACACCGGGGATGGCGATCTGCCAGGGGCGGAACAGCAGCTGGCTCTTCGCTTCCGCGACCATCAGTCCCCAGGACGCGAGCGGCGGTTTCACGCCCAGGCCCAGGAACGACAGCGCCGCCTCGAGCAGGATGGCATGGGCAAGCTCGATGGTGGCGACCACGATCAGCGGGCCGGTGATGTTCGGCAGGATTTCGGCCAGCAGGATGCGCGGTGTCGAGCTGCCGATGCAGCGGGCGGCGATGACGAAGTCGCTGTGCGCCAGCCGCTGGGTCGCGCTGCGCGTGACCACGGCGAACCGGTCCCACAGCAGCAGGCCGATGACCAGCACCAGGATGGTGAGCGAACTGCCGACCATGGCCACGACCACCAGGGCCACCAGCACGACCGGCAGGGTCAGGCGGATGGTGACGATGAAATTGACCGCCAGGTCGACCCGCCCGCCGAAATAGCCGCCGAGCAGGCCCAGCAGGGTACCGATCGTGCCCGAGACGATCACCGTGGCGACGCCGATGAATAGCGAGACGCGCGCGCCAGCCAGCAGGCGGGCCAGGGTGTCGCGGCCCAGCTGGTCGGTGCCCAGGATGTGGGTCGAAGTGCCGTGGGCGCCCCAGAACGGATCGGTCAACCGGTGGGCCAGGTCCTGCTGGGTCGGGTCCTGGCCGATGATCGTTGGCCCGATCAGAGACAGCAGCAGGACCAGCGCGATCGTGCCGCCGCCCAGCCAGAAACGGCCGTGGCGCAGCAGCCGGTGAACCGTGGCCCGCGCCGGTGCCGGGGTCATGTCAGGCGCATCCGCGGGTCCAGCAGGGCATTCAGCAGATCGGCCAGCAGGGTCAGGACCGCATAGACCAGCGATGTCAGCAGCAGGATCGCCTGGATGACTTCGATGTCCGACCGCTGGATCGATTCCCAGGCGAGCTGGCCCAGGCCTTTCAGCGAAAACACCGCCTCGACCACGATCGACCCGCCCAGCATCAGGCCGAATTGGACCGCGGCGAGCGAGACGACCGGGATGATGGCGCTGCGCAGCGCATGGCGCAGCACGACCCGCCACGGCGCCAGCCCATAGGCGCGGGCGGTGCGGATATGGTCGGACTGCATCACCTCGATCATGCCGGAGCGGGTCAGCCGCAGCAGCGCCGGCGTCGCATACATGCCGAGCGTGATGGCCGGCAGCACGTAATGCGCCGTCGTGGCGTTGCCGGAGATCGGCAACCAATGCAGCCGGACCCCGAAGACGTAGATCAGCAGCAGGGCCAGCAGGAACGATGGAGCGGCCTGGCCGGTGACGGCGAGGGCCGAGGCCAGCCGGTCCATCATGCCCCCGCGCCGCAGCGCCGCCAGCACGCCCAGCGGGATCGCGAGGAGCAGGGCGAAACCCAGGGCCAGCGATCCCAGCAGGGCGGTGACCGGCGCATGCTCGGCCAACACCTGGACTACGCTTTCGCGCAGATAGTACGACCGGCCGAACTCGCCGCTGAGGACGTCGGCGGCCCAGGCGAAATATTGCACCGTCAATGGCCGATCGAAGCCGTAGAGCCTGCGGATGGCCGCGACATCAGTCGCCGACGCCCCTTCGCCGGCCATTGCGGCGGCGGGATCGCCCGACAGATGGACCAGGGAAAACGCGACGATCGAGGTGACCAGCACGACCAGCAGGGTCAGCAGCAATCGTCGCGCGAGAAAGCGTCCCATGCCGGGCTCAGCTCATTTTTTCCAATGGGCACGGTAGAAATGCGCCAGCTCGTCCGGGGTCACCGGCAGGTCGAGGTCGCTGTTGAAGGCATAGGTGCGGCCATAACTGAACAGCGGGATGAAATAGGCCTGGTCGGCGATGCGGGTCAGCGCCTTGGCATAGAGATCCTTGCGTTTCGTCGGATCGGTCGTGGTGTCCGCCGCCTCCAGCCAGTCCCTGACTTCGGCATCGCGGGCGTAATCGTCGACGCTGAACTTGAAATAGTTGCTGACCGATGCCGACGCGTCGAGCACACCCTGGGAGCCCCAGGTCAGTTGCGCCAACTGCGCCTTGCCGCCTTCCATGATCGGCCGCAGCGCCTTCCACTGCAGGAATTGCAGATCGGCGACGATGCCGACCTCGCGCAGATAGTTCATCACGGCCTCGGTATAGGGCCGGTCGCGATAGGCGTAGATGTCGGTCTTGAAGCCGTTCGGGTAGCCGGCCTCGGCCAGCAGCGCCTTGGCTTTGGCCGGATCGTAGGGATAGTCCGGAACGCCCGTCGCACAGCCGAACTGGCGCGGATCGCACATGGCCTGCAGCACTTCGGCGCCTTCGCCGACCAGCTCGCGCGCGATCGCCTTGCGATCGATCGCATAGAACATGGCGCGGCGAACGCGCACGTCCTGCATCGGGTTCTTGCCCGTGCGGCCGGACGCGTCCAGCGACAGGAACGACATGCGCGTGGTCGGCGCCGCTTTGACCGTCACGTTCGGCGCCTCGGCCAGTTGCTTGGCGTTCTCGGTCGGCACGCCCCAGATCCAGTCGATCCCGCCGGTGACGAGTTCCGCCAGCTGGGTGTCGTTATCGGGGATCGTCTTGAACACCAGCGTGCCGATCGACGGCTTGCCCTTGGGACTGTCGGCGAAATACTGGTCGTTCTTCACCAGCGTCACCGACGCGCCGGGCTTGAAATCCTTGATCACGTAGGGGCCGACGCAGACCGGCAGGACGGCGCCATAGTCGCGCCGCGGCTTCCCGCCGGTCTGAACCGTGGGCGCGCTGTCGTAATGGCCGGCCGGATAGATCGGCGTAATGCCGGACAGGTATTCGATCGCCGCCGGCGTGGGCGCCTTCGCCTTGAAGATCACGGTGTCTGGCGACGGCGCCTCGACATTCTCGATCCAGTCGACCAACAGCCGGGTGACCATGCCGCTGTCGGGCTGGCGGGCGTGGTTGAAGGTATAGGCGACGTCGGCCGAGGTCATTTCCTGGCCGTTGCTGAACTTGACGCCGTGGCGCAGCTTGAATTCCAGCGTCTTGTCGTCGATCCAGCGATAACTCGTGCCCAGCAGGGGCTTGTAGGCACTGTCGATCGGATCGCGGTACATCAGCGTGTCGCAGGTCTGCTGCGAGATGATCACAACCTCGCGCAGGTTCTGGTAATAGAGGTCGACCGTATCGACCTCGTTCGCCGTAGCGAAGGTCAGCGTATCGTCGGCCTTGCCGGCCCACGCCGCCGTCTGGGGCAGCAGCAGGCTCATCGCCGCCGATCCGGCCAGTGCCAGCCCCCGAAGCCTGTTCATCGCTGCTCTCTCCCTTGGAAGCCGGCTCACTTGACGGGCAGGCGGATCGCCGACCTGCCCCGATGCAGGGTCAGCAGCGGCGGGCGGCCATGCGGGACCTGGGCGCAATGATCGGCATCGCCGCCGGCGATTGCAAGCCGCACCCGACTGCCCGCCTTGAAGGTCCAGGCGGTCGGCAGCAGCGCGAAATGCAGCCGTTCCGGCCGGCCGGCCGGCATCGGTGCGGCATCGTCCCGGGTAAAGCTGCGATAGGGCCAGGCGGTCCGATGCGCCGGCGGGCACGGGCTTTCCCTGCGATGCAGCGCACGCAGCATGCCCTCGGTCACGTACCGCACGGTGCCGTCGGCCCCGACCTCGGACAGATAGAGGAAGACCGCCGCGTCCGGCTCGCTCGAGGCCAGTTGCAGGTCGGCCACGACATGGCCCGTGACCTCCCAGTCGCGGTCGAGCGGCGGTGATGTGTAGCAGAGCATCGCCGCGTCACGGCCCTGCCAGTCGACGTAATAGTCGCGGCTGTCGATCGCGGCGATGCGCTCGTAGCGGGTCTGGGCGCCGGTGCCCTTGCCGAAATCGACCTGATAGTCGTCGGTGCCGAGCGCAGCATCGCCGGCGCTCAATCTCCCGCCGGCGTCGAGGAACAGCTGCCGCTCGTTCGCGACCGGCGGCCAGGACGGTGCCGACCGCCAGACCTCGTCATGCTGGGTGTAGTAGTGGATCGGTGCTTCCCGGCGGATGCCGGTGTCACGGCCCATCAGGTACTCGTCGAAGAAGCGCAGCACCTCGCCCACGATCGGAAAGTCGGCCTCGACGGTCCGACGCCAGGGCGAGACGTCGATCCGTGCGCCATGGTCCCAGGGGCCCAGCAGCAGGTGGCGGTTCTCGTTGGGCAGGGTCAGGAAGCGGCTGATCGCGCCATTGGCATAGCCGGCCCCGTCCATCCAGCCCGAGACCGAATAGACCGCGACGCTCGGGTCGACGCCCTCGCAATAGCCATAGGGGCTGAAGCAGGCCGAGGTGAAACCAGGATCGTAGGGCAGGGCGTCGCCCTTGAACTTGAACTCGGTGATGAAGTCGGGCATCCGGAAATTGCCGACATGCTCGGCGATGGCGGCGGCGAGCAGGCGGCCGTCCTCATCCTCGTCGACCGGCCGCGGCCCGGCATAGTTCGGGTTGGCGTAATAGGAGATCTTCTTCAACAGATCGCGGCGGTCATGGTCCATCGCCACCATCAGTTCGTCATAGACCCGCGCCAGCTCCTTCAGATGGATGCCGCCCGGATAGTAATGGTCCGAATAGGTGTCCCACACGCCGAACAGCGGCGCGATCGCCTTGACCGCCGGATGGCCGGTGCTGGCGAGGAAATCGGCGGCGGCGCCCAGGTAGGAGACGCCCGTCGCGCCGATGCTGCCGTTCGACCAGGGTTGGGCCACGATCCAGTCGGCGATGTCCTTGCAATCGTTCCGTTCGCGCGGCGATCGGAAACTGTCGCGCGTGCCGAAGCTGGCCCCGGTGCCGCGCACGTCGATCACCACCAGCGCATAGCCGGCCGGCACGAAGTAATCCCGGTAGCGGAAGGCACCGGGCGCCACCTCGTCGGCCCGCGACGCGTCGGCGAGCGCGAAGCGGCGGTAGTAGGGCGTGAAGATCGTGATCGCCGGAAACGGACCGGGCGCGTCGCCCCCCTCCGGCAATTGCGGAAGGTAGACATCGACTGCCAGCCGGCAACCGTCGGGCATGGCGACATAGCGCGAGGCCGGTCCCGCCGGCACGCGGAACGGCTTTTCCCGGGCCGCGACATAGTCGTGCGGGCTCAGGTGCCAGGCGTCGAGCTTCTCTGCCATCGGTCGGCCGATCTTCGCTGTTGGGAGCAACAGACGAGAGGCTTGCATGCACCAGAATATGCGTCAAATTCTTAAAATGGTACAGAATGTGCGCAAAGCGCATAATCGGGAGATGCCCACCCATGCCCAACCAGCGTAGTCTCGAAGCCTTGCGGGCGTTCGTCGATGGCGGGTCGGTATCCCAGGCGGCAGTTCGCTTGGGTCGTACCCAGCCGCAGGTCGGGCGGCTGTTGAGCGCGCTCGAAGACGATGTGGGTTTCGCATTGTTCGACCGGAAGAACCGCCGGCTCAGCCTGACCGCCGAGGGTCGCGAATATTATGCGCAGGTCGAGCGGGTTCTGGCCGGCCACGATGGCCTCGACCGCTACGCGGCCCAGGTGCGCCAGGGCAGCCGCGACCATGTACGCGTGCTGACGGCGCCCTATGTCGCCCATGCGATCGTCGCCGATGCGCTGGCCGCCCTGGCCGCGCGCATGCCCGGCTTCAGTGCGACGATCGACTCGCGCATCCGCCTCGATATCGAGACCTGGGTCGGGGACGAGAATTTCGATCTGGGCGTCAGCGTGCTGCCGATCTCCCATTCCGGGATCGAGACCGAGGAATTCCTGCGCAGCGAGGCGGTCGCGGCCATGCTGCCGACGCATCCGCTGGCGGCCAAGCGGCTGGTCACGATCGACGACCTGGTCGAAACCAGCCTGATCGCCACCCATCCGCGCTCGATCGTGCAGCAGCAGATCGACCGGCATTGCCGCGAGCGGGGCCTGTCGCTGCAATCCAGCTTCGAGACGGCGAACGGCATGATCGCCTGCCAGCTGGCGGAGCGCGGGCTCGGCTGCTGCATCTCCGATCCGTTCGTGGCGCGGTCGAGCGGCACGCCCGACCTGGTGTTCCGCCGTTTCCAGCCGCGGATCGAACTGCGCTACGGTTTCATCTTCCCGGCCGGACGATCCCGGTCAAAAGCGGTGGTGGAACTGGCGCAGGAAATCGCCGCGTTGGCGCGCACGCAACTTGCCGCCGTGGAGGCGCAGTTGATTGTTCCCGGTTCGGACAGTTGATCCAGCAGATCTCTTCAACAGCTCTTAAACTTCTTCCACGAAGCTGAACGATGCCCGCACGCACCTCACACTCGGCAAATCGATGAACATCCAAGCCCATCGGCGAAAATTCGCAGGCATCGAGGCGCTGCGCGGAATAGCGGCGATGGCGGTGGTGGCCTATCACGTCGGCCGCCACTTCGATAAAGTCTACGGAAAGAATATTGCTTCGGCTCTATTTCAATTCGGCCACGCAGGCGTCGATCTGTTTTTCGTGTTGAGCGGGTTCATCATATTCCATGCCCACCATGGTGACCGAGGAAAGCCAGCGAGGGTCGGAAACTATCTGTGGCGCCGCTTCACGAGAGTGGCGCCGCTCTATTGGATCGCGTTGTCGCTCACTGTGGGACTGGGCTTGGCGGGCGGGCACGATGGACCGTCTATCCATAGCCTCATATTTTCCGCCACTCTCTTGCCGTCCTTCGAAGAACCATTGCTTGGCGTCGCGTGGACGTTGCAATACGAGATCCTGTTTTATGCGATATTTTGTCTGTTGATCCTGAATAAGCGATTGGGACTGCTGGCCTTCGCCGTCTGGCTGATCGCCATAACCGTCCAGACCATCGGGGACCCTATCCTGAAGTTCCTGCCGCCATCTGTCCTTGGCGCGTATAATTGTGAATTCTTTTTCGGAATCGCAGCCGCCTATGTAATCGGAAAACACGGTATTCCCGCCCCGCGGCTGGCGCTGGCCGCCGGATGCGGGCTTTTCGTCGTTTCGGCGATCGCCGAGGACGCCGGTTCGTTGGACGGGTACGGCGATCTCGCTCGGCTGGCTTATGGGCTGCCGGCAATGTTGATCGTCGGGGCGACCGCCCAGATGGACCGCCAGTCGACAATGCGTGTTCCGGATATGCTGCAAATACTCGGCGCGGCTTCTTACTCCACCTATCTATTCCAATTCATCTTCATCGGGATCCTGTGGAAGGCGCTGCTGGCGGCCGGCTATGGCCAGTCGGCGAGCGTCTTGTGCTTCTGCATTCTGTTCGGTGGCGGTGTGGGCGGCGGTATCGTCATGCGGCGATTGGTCGAGGCGCCCGTCACGCTGTTGATCCGGCGCAGGCATCGGAAGTCCGCGCTGCTGGAACAGACATAGCGATGGGCCGCACACGAATCGTCTTCGCGCTCTATATCGTGACCATCCACCTTTTGTTGATTGCAGCCGTCGTGAAATCCGATTTCGTGGCGAACGTCGGAAAGACCCTCGGCTTGCTGCCGCCGGAGGAATTCAACGGCGACTACTACCGGCTGACCGTGCAGTCGGCCCTGAAGGATCGGGACACCCCGGCGGGCGCCGTGCTGCTGTTCGGCGACAGCATCCTGGCCAGCCTCGATGCGCAGCGCATTTCCGGTACGGCGATCAATCAGGGCGTTGTCGGCGATACGGCCCGCAGCCTGAAATATCGACTGCCCCTGTACCAGGCCATCGATCGTGCCAAGACGATCGTCATCATGGTCGGGACCAACGATCTGAAATATCGCGAGCCGGCGACGATCGGGACGGATTTCGTGGATCTCCTCGCAGCACTCCCGGCATCGAAGCCGAAGATGGTCGGCGCCATCCTGCCGGTCGACGGCAATAACCTGTTGGTCCGCCAGCGGCCGTGGCTGACGAATTCACGCATAGAGGCCGCCAATCGGGCGATCTCGCGCGCTTGCGACCAGGTCGCCGATTGTAAATTCTTCGACGTTCGAGACAGAACAGCGGCGTATTTTCCCGACAATCCCGCAATGTTTCGAGCGGACGGCTGGCACCTGTCCTATGTGGGTCGACGGCTACTCGAAGATTTTCTCGCTGGTGGCTTGAAGGAAAATCACCCTCAGGACTGACTATCGATTCTCCGTAAATCCGGGCCCTAAACCTCGCTCCGCCGCAGCAGATAATCGAGGCCGCCGATGCGGAACCAGCGGTAGCCGTAGGCTTCCATCAGGATCCGGTGGCGGCCTTTCTGGTCGGGCTCGCTATGGTCGCCTGACAGCAGGTTGACCAGGATGCCGTCGTGCTCGCCTTCGGCGCCGGGCTCGATCGTCACTTCGCGCGGCTCGGCGCCCAGGTTATGGACGAACAGCACCGAGTTCCGGCGCCAGTCGTAGCGGATCGCCAGGACCTCCTTCGTGCGGGTCGGAATGAACTGGAAGTCGCCCCAGCCGATCTCGGGCACTTCCTTGCGCATGCGGATGATGCGCTCCAGCCAGTTGAGGAAGGAGTCCGGGTCGCGCCGCTGATCGGCCACGTTGGTGTGCTCGAACCCATAGGGGCCGCCCGAAATTACCGGCGAGACCGGACGGTCGCTCTTGGTGAATCCGCCCTGGGGCTCGGTCGACCACTGCATCGGCGTGCGGGCGCACTCGCGCTCCTTCAGGCGCAGGTCGTCTCCCATGGCGATCTCGTCGCCATAGCGGATCACCGGCGTACCCGGCAGCGTCATCATCAGGCTGGTCGCCAGCTCGAGCCGTCGCCGGTCGCCGCCCAGCATCGGCATCAGCCGGCGCCGGATGCCGCGCCCGTAGAGCTGCATCGAGGCGTCGGGCCCGAACGCGGCGAACACCGCCGCGCGCTGGGGCCTGGTCAGCCGCCCCAGGTCCAGCTCGTCGTGGTTGCGCAGGAACATGCCCCATTGCGCGGTCGCCGGCCGCGGCTTCGTCGCGTTCAGCGCCTTCTTCAGCGGGCGGCTGTCGGCGGTCGCGAGCGCATAGAACAGGTTCTGGTTGGCCTGGAAGTTGAACACCATCTGAAGCCGCTCGCCGTCGCCGCCGAAATACTTCATGTCGTCTTCGGGCAGCACGTTGGCCTCGCCCAGGATGATGGCGTCGCCGCGGCGCCATTGCAGGAACTCGCGGAAACGCCGCAGCATGTCGAACTGCTCGGGCGGTTTGGCCGGCACGCGGGCACCCTTGGCCGAAATGACGAACGGGACCGCATCCATCCGGAACCCCGAGACGCCCAGTTCCAGCCAGAAGCCCATGATTTTCAGGATTTCGGCCTGAACGTGGGGGTTGGCGGTATCGAGGTCGGGCTGGAATTCGTAAAAGCGGTGGAAGTACCAGGCCTTGGCCGCGGCGTCGCGCGTCCAGGTCGATTTCTGCACGCCGGGAAACACGACGCCGCTCGTGGCGTTCTTTGGTTCGGTCTTCGACCAGACGTACCAGTCGCGGTATTTCGACTTCGGATCGGATCGCGCCGCCTTGAACCAGGGGTGCTGGTCGGAGGTATGGTTGACCACGAGGTCGATGATGACCCGCATGCCGCGCTGCTGGCAGCCATGGGTGAATTCGACGAAATCGCCCAAGGTACCGTAGCGCGGGTCGACGCCGTAATAATCGCTGACGTCATAGCCATTGTCCCGTCCGGGCGAGGGCTGGAACGGCATCAGCCAGATCGTGGTGATGCCGAGGCCCTGCAGATAGTCGAGGCGGCGCGTCAAGCCTTCGAAATCGCCGATGCCGTCGCCGTTCGCATCCATGTAGGTGCCGACGGACAGGCAATAGACGACGGCATTCTTGTACCAGAGGTCGTTGATCACGCCGCTCTCCCGTTCCCGCGCGAACCCTTTGCGCAGCCTCCGCGTTGGTGTTCATCGCGCGGCGTCTGGGGGTAAACGATGGAAAAGCCGTTATGGTGGCAGCGGGGACTCATTTATCAGGTCTATCCCCGCTCGTTCCAGGACACGGACGGCGACGGGGTCGGCGACTTGTCGGGCATCGCGGGGCGCCTGGACTATCTCGTCACGCTCGGCATCGACGCGCTGTGGCTGTCGCCGATCCAGCCGTCGCCCATGGCCGACTTCGGTTACGACATCTCGGACTATTGCAACGTCGATCCGTTGTTCGGCACCCTTGCCGACTTCGATCGCCTGCTGGCGGACGCCCACGCGCGCGGTCTGCGGCTCATCCTCGATTTCGTGCCGAACCATACGTCCGAACGGCACCCCTGGTTCGTCGAAAGCCGCCGGTCGCGCGACGACGCCAGGCGCGACTGGTATATCTGGCGGCCGCCCGGCCCGGACGGCGGGCCGCCGAACAATTGGCTGAGCCGCTTCGGCGGCAGCGCCTGGGAACGGGACGAGGCGACGGGCGACTATTACCTCCATTCCTTCCTGAAGCAGCAGCCGGACCTGAACTGGCGCAACCCGGCGGTCCGTAGCGCGATGATGGATGCGCTGCGCTTCTGGCTCGATCGCGGCGTCGACGGCTTCCGGATGGACGTGCTCTGGGTGCTCATCAAGGACGACCAGTTCCGCGACAATCCGGTCAATCCCGCCTGGAAGTCCGGCGACCCGCTGCACGACCAGTTCATCGACCTCTACACCGCCGATCGGCCCGAAGTGCAGGACATCGTCGCCGGGATGCGGTCGGTGATCGACGGCTATCCCGGCGACCGCGTGATGATCGGCGAGATCTACCTGCCGGTCGATCGCCTGGTCGCCTATTACGGTACGGCGTTGCACGGCGCCCAGCTGCCGTTCAATTTCCAGCTGATCAACGCGAAATGGGATGCCGCGACGATCGCCGACATCGTCCGGAAATACGAGGCGGCATTGCCGGCCGGCGCCTGGCCGAACTGGGTTCTGGGCAACCACGACCAGCCGCGCATCGCGAGCCGCGTGGGCAGCGTTCAGGCCCGGGTGGCGGCGATGCTGCTGCTGACCCTGCGCGGCACGCCGACGCTTTATTACGGCGACGAGATCGGCATGCGGAACGGCACCATTCCGCCGGAACTCGTGCAGGACCCGGCGGAGAAGATCCAGCCCGGCATCGGCCTCGGCCGCGATCCGCAGCGCACCCCGATGCAATGGGATGCGTCGCCCGGTGCCGGGTTCACCGTGGGCCGTCCCTGGCTGCCGATCGACCCGATCGCCACGCTCGAGAACGTGGCCGCGATGAGCAGGGACCCGGGCTCGATCTGGACGCTGCACCACGCCCTGATCGCGCTGCGCCGCGACACGACCGCGCTCTCGATCGGGGCGTTGCAGGAAGTCGAGGCGGACGGATCGGTCCTCCGGTTCTCCCGGGTCGAGGGATCGCAACGGCTGCTCATACTGCTGAACATGGGCGACGCCCCGAGGAAGGTCGCGCCGGGACCGGCGACGATATTGCTGTCGACCTATCTGGATCGTGCGCAAGAGCCGGTCGACACCGTCACGTTGCGTCCGGGGGAAGGGCTGGTGCTGGAAGCAGGCTGAGGGCTGCAATTCCAGCGCTAATTTCTCGAACACCTCATCAATGCCTTAAGCGCGAACCTCCGCGCCGAAACGCGGTCCAAGGCAAACGGACGCTTAAGCATGGGATGCTAGGCTCGTTCGAATGGCCGCGTTGGATTTGCTCTGAATGCTCCCGGGAGGACGGGCTGTGGACCTCTATGTCCGAGACGCCGTTGTCGCGTTGCTCGAGACCGACGCCGATCCGACGGCCGCGGCGATCACGGTGCATGCCTGGCATCTGCGCCAGCGGGATTCGCTGCGCGCGCTTGGCCTCTGCGCGCGGGCGGAACGGCAGTTCGGGGCGATCGCCCCCCAGGACCGGCTGTCGCTTCAGGCGCGCATTGGTCTCGTGCGGGCAGAAGCGGCCTGGCTCGGCGCGGAAACCGGTGCTGCCGCCGCCTTCATCGATGAAGCGCTGCTGGCGTTCGAACATCTGGGTGATGCCGCCGGCATCGGCGACAGCCTTCTGCTCCGCTCGCGCCTGGCGGACGACCAGGGCGAAATCGATCGTCGTCGCGGCGATCTCGCCGCCGCCGCGGCGGCCTATGCGAAAAGCGGTGATCCGTTGCGCGCGCTCGCCGCGTCCGCCTGGCTGGCACTCGACGAGACTTATGCCGGCAGCACCGGGGCGCTCGACCGGGCCCAGGTGCTCATCGAGCAGGCCGATGCCGCCGAGGAAACGGCGCTCGACGGCGTCGTCGGGTTCGCCCGCGCTCTGCTTGCCTACATGCGCGGCGACTATGGCAGTGCCGCCGCCGGTTATCAGCGGGCGTCGGGACAGCTGAAGAATTTCGGGCTGATCCGGCAATCGATCTTCGCGCTCATCAGCGCCAGTGCGGCACTGGGCAATCTCAACGATCTGCAAGGCCAGTCGGACTATATCGATCGTGGCCTCGCCGAGGCGCGGGAACGGCAATGGCCGCTGCTCATCGGTTCCTGCCTGAACATTCTGGGCTACCTGCACGACGGGCTGGGACGGACCGAGGACGCCAAGGCGGCGTTCAGCGAAGCGCGCGATCGGCTGCGCGCTTTCCCGCGGTCGCGCAGCTACGGCGTGTCCGGCATCTACCTGGGCGACATGTGCCTCCGCCTCCAGCAGACGGACGAGGCGCTCGCGGCGTTCCACATCGCTGAGGGCGCAGCCCGGGCGGGAAGCCACAGCAGCCTGATCCCGAAGATCCTGATGGGCAAGGCCGCCTGCCTCAGCGCGCTCAATCAGCCGGCGGAGGCGATCCGGCTCGCGCAGGAAACCCTCGACGAATTCGGCGATCTGGTGCCCGACCTCGAAAGCGAGATCCTGTGGACGCTCGCCCGGATCCACAAGGCGCACGACCTTCCGCCGCCGGCCGGTGCCGCCGAAGCATCGGGCGCCCTGCATTACCTGACCCGGATCTGGACGCGTCATTCCGTTCAGGCGGAATGGCGCCCGGGCCAGGAACTGCTGGGCGCACTTTCCGAGGCATGGGAGGCGACCGGCGATCTGGTCCAGGCCCTCCATTTCGAGCGGCTGCGTTCGCTGTCCGTGCAGGACGCGACGACGCAGCGGGCGGGCGAGCAGGCAACGGCCCTGCAGGCGCGCCTCGAGGCGGAGACCGCGCGCATGGAGGCAAACCATCAGCGCAGCCTGGCGGAGCTCAACAAGGGACGTCTGTCCATGTTGTCCCAGCTTGGGACGATCGGGCAGGAACTGACCTCGACTCACGACCTCACGAGCATTTTCCAAGCGGTCGAACGCCACATCGGCGAGTTGCTCGACGCCGCGGCGATTTCCGTATGGCTCTTGGAAGGTGATCAACTGGTCCCGGGATCGGCTTGGGAAGAAGGGCGACCCATCCTCACCCGGAATATCCCGGTCACGGACACTGCCTCGGTCGCCGCACGGGTCGCGCGCGAGCGCCGCGAGTTTCTGATCGATTATCCGGTGGACGGTTCACGGGGTTCCCGCTTCGTGCCCGGGACCCGGCGGATGCGGACGGCCCTGTTCGCGCCGCTGCTGATCAACGAACGGCTGCTCGGCGTGATGTCGGTGCAATCGGCCCAGCCCGATGCCTATGGCGAGGAGGAACGCCTCATCTTCCGGAGCGTCTGCGTGCAGAGCGCCGTCGCCCTCGGCAATGCGCTGTCCTATCGGGAACTGGCGGTCGCGAACGATCGCCTGCGGGACGCCCAGATCGCGCTGGAGCGCCTGGTCAGCCGGGATGCGCTCACGGGTCTATTCAGTCGCCGGTACATCATGGAGGCTGCGGAAACCGAAATCGCCCGTGCCCGCCGCGAGAAGGAACCGCTGAGCGTGATGATGATCGATCTCGATCACTTCAAGCAGGTCAACGACCGGCACGGCCATGCCGCCGGCGATGCCGCCCTGCAGGCCGTCGCCCTCATGCTGACGCGAAGCCTGCGGCCGACCGATATCATCGCCCGGTATGGCGGCGAGGAACTCGTTGCGCTATTACCCGGCACGGACCTGGCCGATGCGATCCAGATCGCGGGACGCGCCCGGGCGGCGATCGCGGCGGAGCGTCTTGATCTCGATGGCGTCGCGCTCAGCGTGACCGCGAGCTTCGGCATCGCCGAGTGGGTCTCTCACGAACTCAGCATCGAACAGGCCCTGAAGCGCGCGGACATAGCACTTTACTCGGTGAAGCAGCGCGGCAGAAATGCCGTCGCAGCGCGAGGGTACGGCGCATCGTCCGACGATCTGGACCGCATCATCTCGGTCTGACGGGCGCCGGTGGCGCCCGGCCGGGGCAGGCTACGCTACAGCTGACGAACGCCCAGTTCCTGGTCGCGCCATTTGAGGATCGTGAGGTCTTCGGCAAGCGTGATGCCCGCGACCTCGTTCCGCACACCCTTGCTGACCTGCACGTAGAACCGCCAGGTCTCGTCTTCCTGGCGCTTGCCGAAAATGAACGCGGAACTCTTCGAACTCTCCAGACCGTTCTGGCCTCGGTACTCATGTTCCTGCTGCCGAGGCGGGATCTTGAACATGGGATTGCCCTTGCTGGAGCTTCCTCCGGATATCGAGAACCGTCGAGGCCGCTCGGCACCCTCGCCCGTCGGTGCAAATCCCACGCGCTCCTCCGTCTCCGTCCTCAGCTTCGACGTGGTGATGTTGCCGGCGACATGGGCCACCTTCGGCGACTTCGAGCCCGACCCGCCATCCAGGATGGAGAATCTGCAACCGGTCAGATGAGAAGTGAAGAAGTAGGGCGCATCTGCTCCAAGGTTCATCGTCGTCGCCGTGCCCTTCTCCCATGGCAGATAATAAGCAGAGATGGCGTCGCTGGAATTGTCGGCTATGTCGAGCCAGACGGCATTCTTGTTGCCGCCCACGACCTTGAACGAGTGAACGCCAGGCGCCTTCTTGTTGACTTCGCCATCGGTCGATTCCGGGACGATCATGACTTTGGTTTCGAGGAATGTGATGGGATAGTTCTTGAATTCGGAAGTCAGTGACATCGCGTGCCTCCCATATGCAGATGATATGAATTCGAGAACATGCGTGCTGTGTCTGCAACGTATAAGGACCGAACGCCGTTGCCAAGGCATCCGACGAGCCTCTTCCGCCCAACACTCGCCATCGGCGAGCATCGACCCGAGCGCCGAAACATCCTCCCGCCGGGCCACCCTGCCGCACCGGTTCGTGATCTGAGAACAGCATACCATAGTATGCAAATAAGACTGCCTGCTTGATTCAGGTAAGACGAAGCAACATCGAAAACGGTATAATGATACCATAGGGCAAGTGGCATGATACGGTTTGCGATCATGCGCAAAAGCGGTCGCGGCAGACGGTTTTCTTATTTTTATATTCGTCGTCACTTCTGTGGTGTCGGCTTGATAATACTATAAATCTTCAGTTAATTTACTTGGACGCCGGAATGCCGATTTCTGGTCAGAAGGGCGCGATGGCGCCGATGTGTCGGGTTATTTTACAGTCGGGCCGCCGAGAGGTGGTCATCGGAAATATCGTTACATCTCAACATGTTTGGTCCGACTTCGGCGATCGATCCCGTTGATTCTTGAATCGTTCTGTCGGTAAAATTTACAGCTCTTCTCGGCGAAAAAACGTAGTCAGTTGATTATAAAGGACTTTCTCGTCTGGCCTACATATTGCTCTGAGTACCTGTCGATAGTTACAATCGTTAAGACGATCCGATAGTAGACGTAATTTTCTGCAATCTCGTAAATATAATTCTCGCCACCTCAAGTAGAAACTCTGCGTAACGTCGATATACTCCCTCGGGCACTGTCAAAACAGTCCGCTTAAGGGCTCGCTTTTGATCGCTTAAACGTTCTCGCGCGGCCCGCATCGTACTCGCATCGGGCACTGCAGCGACCGGCGGAAAGGGGTTCGTCCCGTTCTCGCGAAAGAATGATCAGGCTGGTTCTTTTCACGGGGGAAACGATGGACGTCACTCAAACGGGTCTTCCAGGGACACCTGGTGTCAACGGCACGACGCCGGGCGCGAATGGCACCGCAGGCGGCTCGGGCGGCATCGCCATCGCGCCGAACAACGGGAACGGGACGGACACCAGCAATACGGCGGAAGCTACCGGGGGCGGCGGCGGACAAGGCGGCGGCGGTGGCGGCGGCGGCGGAACGGGCGGCAATGCCGGGGGCGGCGGCGCCGGTGGGGCCGCGACGGCGAGCGCCGACACCACGGTAAATTCCTCAGGCGGCATCGTCGCCTCGTCCTCGGCATCGGGCGGCAATGGCGGCAACGCCGGCACGCCGGGCAATTCGGGAACCTTGTCGACCGGCCTCGGCGCAAACGGCGGTGCCGGCGGGACCGCGACCGCGACGGCTGCGGGAACCAACGCCTCGGGGCCGACCACCACGAACGCGTCGTCCCACGGCGGGACGGGCGGGAACGCGACCGGTGCCGGCGTCACCGCCGGTGCCGGCGGCGTCGCCAGCAACACGACTGCTAGCGCATCGGGCACAGGGGCCTACGCCACGGTCACCCAAACCGGCGGCAGCGGCGGTTCGGGCTATGTCGGGGCCACCGGCGGTGCCGGCGCGTCGAGCAGCCTGGTCAACGCGGTCAGCGGTTCATCCAACGGCGGCTACCTTCGCCTGAACCAGACGGCATCCGCGGGCAATGGCGGCTACAGCAACGGCGGCACGGTTGGGGCGGCGGGCACCGCCACGTCGAGCCTCACCTTCAACGACGCGTCTGCCAATCCGGCGACGCCGGCCAGCACCGTTTCCGGCAACAGCAACGCCGGCGGCGGCACGGGTGGCCAGTCGGCAGGTGCGTCCTCGGCGACCGCGGGCGGCACCGCGACGGCGACGATCAATCTGACGGGCGCCCACGCCGTTCGTGCCGCGAGCACCGGCACGGGCGGCACCGGCGGCCGTGCGTTCGGTACCGGAAGTGGCGGTGCAGGCGGCGCCGGCTCGTCGAGCGCCACGGCGACGAGCACCACGGCCGGCAGTGAATCGGTTTCGGCCCTGACCTATGCCAATGGCGGCGCGGGCGGCGGAAACTACACATCCAACGCCGCCACAGGCGGTGCGGGTGGTGGGGCGACCGGTGCGGTCGCGACGGCGACCGAGACCACTGCAGTCGGTGGACGGGCCGAAGCCTACGCCCGGGAAATCGGCGGCCACGGCGGCCGCGGCAACGGCGCGGGGCAATCGGGCGGCGCCGGTGGCACCGTCAGCGGTACGACCGCGACGGCCAGCGGTCATTCGGTGATCGCACAGGTCGTGCAGAGCGGCGGCCAGGGCGGAAACGGCTATTTGGGCGCGAGCGGCGGTGCCGGCGCTTCGAGCACGCTGACGAATGCGGTCAGCGGAACGACGACCGGCGGCTATCTCAATCTGCGTCAGACCGCCAATGGCGGCACTGGTGGTTACAGCAACGGCGGTACGGCGGGTGCTGCAGGGGCGGCAACCTCGAACCTGACATTCACGGATGCGGCTTCGACCAAAGCCGCCTCGCTCTATGGCAACAGCGTGGCGAACGGCGGGACCGGCGGTCGCGGCGCCGGTACGACGAGCGGCTCTGCGGGCGGGGCGGCAACGTCCTCCGATACGCTGAGCGGTTCCCATGGCGTCAATGCCGTGGATACGGCGTCGGGCGGTACCGGTGGTGACAGCAGCGTCGCCAGCGGCGGCGCCGGCGGCACTTCCCATGCCGCGGCAAGTGCGACCACCAGTTCGGTGACCGAGGGGGCGTCGGCAACCGCCGCGGCGAGTGGCGGTGCCGGTGGTCGCGCGAACGGTGCCGGCCATGTCGGCGGGGCCGGCGGTGTGGCGACCGTCACGTCGGTTTCCGCGAGCGGGCATTCGGCTTATGCCACGGCAACGCAGAACGGGGGCAGCGGCGGCAACGGCTACGCCGGTGCCGGTGGCGGCGCCGGCGCGGCCAGCACACTGAACAATGCGGTCAGCGGCGTGGCATCGGGCGGCTATCTGCGATTGACCCAGACGGCCAACGGTGGCGCCGGCGGCTATAGCGCCGGCGGTACGGCGGGCGCGGCGGGTACGGCGTCGTCGACACTGACTTTCAGCGACACCGCCCCGACTCCGGCAACCACGCTGGAAGGTACTACGACGGCGACCGGCGGCATCGGCGGCGAAATCGGCAGTGCCGGAACCAGTGTCGCGGGCGGTACGGCCAATTCCGCGATCGCCCTGACCGGCGTGCGGGCGGTCAACGATACCGCCGCGGCGACGGGCGGCACCGGCGGCCGGACCGCCGGCACGGGCAATGCCGGCGTCGGCGGTGCTGCAACGGCCACGGCCACGGGAGCCAGCTCGACGGCCGGCAGCGATTCCGTTTCCGTCGCCGCCGGCGCTGCCGGGGGCACCGGTGGCGGAAACTATACCGCGAGCGTCAGCAGCGGCGGCGCCGGCGGCACCGCAATCGGCGCCACTGCGACGGCAACGGAGACCGCGGCTGTCGGTGGCCGGGCCTCCGCCTACGCGCACGACAGCGGCGGGCGCGGCGGACGCGGCGTGGGCTCCGGCCAATCGGGCGGCGCGGGCGGCGCGGTGAGCGGTACGACCGCCACGTCCAGTGGTCATTCGGCGATCGCGAATGCCGTGCAGACGGGCGGCACGGGCGGTAACGGCTATAGCGGTGCCAGTGGTGGTGCCGGCGCGTCCAGCACCCTGACCAACGCGGTCGGCGGGATCTCGGCCGGCGGCTATATCACGCTGCGGCAAACCGCGAACGGCGGCACCGGCGGTTACAGCAATGGGGGCACGGCAGGCGCAGCGGGTGCCGCGACCTCGACACTTGGTTTCACCGACACGGGCGCGACGAAGACGACTTCGCTTTACGCCAATGTCGTCGCCAACGGCGGCAACGGTGGACGCGGCGGGGGCACGACCAATGGTGTCGTGGGCGGCGCGGCCACGTCGTCGGATACGCTGACCGGCACCCATGTGGTCAATGCCCAGGATAGCGCTACGGGCGGGACCGGCGGCTATGGCGGCGGCGCCAGCGGGGGGGCCGGCGGGGCTGCCACTGCCGCGTCCCACGCCACCACCGGCTCGGCGACCGAGGCGGCGACTGCCGACGCGACCGCGGCCGGCGGCCTCGGCGGCCAGGCATCAGGTGCCGGGCACACGGGCGGTGCCGGCGGAACGGCAACCATCACGTCGGTGTCGGCGAGCGGTAATTCCGCCTATGCCGGTGCCGCGCAGAACGGCGGTGCCGGCGGCCGTGGCAACGCAGGAGCCAGCGGTGGTGCGGGTGCGTCGAGCACGCTCACCAATGCGGTCAGCGGCACGACGTCCGGCGGATATCTCTCCCTGGCGCAAACCGCCAATGGCGGCAGCGGCGGCTACAGCAACGGCGGTACCGCGGGTGCGGCCGGTGCGGCGACTTCCAGTCTCACGTTCAACGACGATACGGCGAACACGACGCAGGCCAGCACCGTGCGGGGCAACAGCACGGCCAACGGCGGTGCCGGCGGCGCCGGCGCCGGCGCGTCGTCGGGTTCCGCAGGTGGTGCCGCCAGCGCCACGCTCGTGTTGACGGGCGCCTACAGCCTGTCCAGTTCCGGCGACTCCGCCCGGGCCTCCGGCGGCACGGGCGGGCGTGCCTATGGCACGGGTGCCGCGGGCGTCGGCGGTGCCGCGACCGGCAGCGCTACGACGGTCAGCACGACGACCGGAACCAATTCGACCAACGCATCCACCTATACGACCGGCGGCAACGGCGGCGGCAACTATTCGTCCGCCGGTAACGGCGGCGCGGGCGGGACCGGCACGGGGACGAGTTCGACGACGGAAACGGGTGCCACGGGCGGTCGGGCCTTCGCCTACACCAGGGACAATGGCGGCAACGGCGGAAGAGGGTCGGGCACCGGCCACACGGGCGGTGCGGGTGGTGTGGCGAGCGGCGGGACTGCGATCGCCAGCGGTCATTCGGCACGGGCCGAGGTGGTGCAGGTCGGTGGATCCGGCGGGTCCGGCTTCGGCGGTGCCAATGGCGGCGCCGGTGCCGCGAGCACGCTCACCAACGCCGTCAGCGGGACGAGCACCGGCGGCTACGTGACCCTGCGGCAGACCGCCGACGCCGGTTCGGGCGGCTATAGCAGCGGCGGCACGGTCGGCCAGGCCGGCGCCGCGACGTCGAGCCTGACCTTCACCGACACCGGGACGACAAAGGCCACTACGGTGACCGGCTACAGTGTAGCCAACGCCGGTACCGGGGGCCGCGGGGGCAGCACGACGGCAGGCGGCACGGGTGGTGCGGCGACCTCGTCGATTGCGCTCACCGGGTCCCATGTCGCCAGCGCCACGGGCAATGCCGCGGGCGGTGCGGGCGGCTACAGCAGCGCTGCCGGCGGTGGCAGCGGTGGCGCGGCGCACGCGACGGCGACGGCGACCACCAGTTCGGTGACGGAGGCGGCGCGCGCGGCGGCCACGGCGACCGGCGGCACGGGTGGACGGGGCAGCGGTGCCGGCAATGCCGGGGGCGCCGGCGGCGTCGCCACGATCGGGACCGTCACGGCAACGGGCGACGCGGTTTATGCCGCAGCCACCCAGAACGGTGGTGTGGGCGGCAGCGGCGCCAACGGTGCCAACGGCGGCGCGGGCGCATCCAGCACGCTGACCAACGGGGTCAGCGGGTCCAGCGGCGGCGGGTACATGCGGCTGCAGCAGACCGCGACCGGCGGCGCCGGTGGCTACAGCGGCGGCGGTACGGGCGGTGCCGCGGGCGTGGCGACGTCCAGCCTCACCTTCAACGACAATACGGCGAATGCGACACAGTCGACCGATCTGCTGGGATCCAGCGTCGCAAATGGCGGTGCGGGTGGCAGCGCCAGCGGACATTCGGGCAGCGCCGGCGGTGCGGCCAGTGCCACGCTCGTGCTGACGGGCGCCCACACCATCGGGGCGAACTCGGGCAATTCCGCCCGGGCCAACGGCGGCACCGGAGGCCGGACCTATGGGACCGGCACGACCAACGCGGGCGGGGCCGGCGGAACGGCGACGGCCCATTCCACCGCGACAAGCACGACGGTCGGCACCGACTCGACGAGCGCGCTCACCTATGCGACGGGCGGCACGGGCGGCGGCAACTATGCCGCAGGCGGCAATGGCGGCGCCGGCGGGACCGCGGGCGGGACGAGTTCGGCGACGGAGGCCGCCGCTACCGGCGGTCGGGCCTATGCCTATGTCCGGGTGGCCGGCGGCAACGGCGGCAGAGGGATCGGCGCCGGTTCGGTCGGCGGCGCCGGCGGCGTCGCGAGTGGCGTGAGCGCGGTGGCGAGCGGCCATTCGGGCCGTGCCGAGGCGATCCAGTCCGGCGGATCGGGCGGGTCGGGCATCAGCGGCGCCAATGGCGGCGCGGGCGCTGCGAGCACGTTGACCAATGCGGTCACCGGCACCACGACCGGCGGCTATCTGAGCTTGATCCAGCAGGCGAACGGCGGTACCGGCGGTTACAGCAACGGCGGCACGGCGGGTGCTGCGGGCACCGCGACCTCCAATCTGACCTTCAACGACGTCACGGCGAACCCCGGTTCGCCGGCGGGAGTCCTGCAAGGTACCAGTACCGCGAATGGCGGAGCCGGCGGCCGTGCCCAAGGCACGACGGTGGGTTCGGCCGGCGGTACGGCGACGAGCTCGATCAACCTGACCGGCGGCCATGCGATCGGTTATGCGCGTGCTCACTCGACCGGCGGGGCCGCCGGCCGGACCTATGGCACGGGAACCGGCGGTGCCGGCGGTGCCGCAACCTCGAGCGCGACCGGCACCAGTACCACGACGAGCAACGAGTCGATCAGCGCGGAGGCCTACACGACCGGCGGGTCCGGCGGCGGCAACTATGGCAGCGCCGGCACGGGTGGTGCCGGTGGCGCTGCCAGCGGGGCCACCGCCACGGCCATGGAAACGAGCGCTACCGGTGGGCGTGCCTATGCGACGGCGGCACAGACCGGCGGCCTCGGCGGCCGGGGCGTCGGAACCGGGCATTCGGGCGGCGCCGGCGGCGTGGCCAGCAATACGACCGCCACGGCCAGCGGCTATTCGGCGGTCGCTACCGTCGCACAAACCGGCGGCAGCGGCCGGAACGGCTATTCCGGTGCCAACGGCGGCGCCGGTGCGTCGAGCACGGTGACCAACGCGGTCAGCGGCACCACGGCCGGCGGCTATCTGCGGCTGCACCAGACTGCGACCGGCGGCGCCGGCGGCTACAGCAATGGCGGTACGGCGGGTGCTGCCGGCGCCGCAACGTCGAGCCTGACCTTCAGCGATACCGGCACCATCCATGCAAGTTCCCTCGCCGGCTACAGCACGGCGAACGGCGGCGGCGGCGGTACCGGTGCGGGCACGACCAGCGGGGCTGTCGGCGGCGCGGCGACGTCTTCGCTCAATCTGACCGGGGTCGCGCAGGTCTCCACGACGGCAAATGCGACCGGTGGTACCGGCGGAACCGTCAGCGGTTCGGGAACCGCCGCGGCGGGCGGTGCTGCCAATGCAACGTCCCAGGCGTTCGCGACGGGCGCCGGCAACACGGGCACGGCGGACGCGAACGCCACGGCGACCGGAGGCAATGGCGCTACCATCGGCGTTGCGAACGCGACGTCGCTCGCCTCGACGGCGAACGGCCAGGAAGCTGAGGCTGATGCCACGGCTCGCGGCATCAGCGGTTCGGCCCACACGACCGCGACGACGACGAGCGTCCAGACCGGCGGCCCGGTCAACAGCGTCTCTTCGATCGCAACCTCGCAGGTCGGTCTTGCCGGAGCGAATGCGGAAAGCCTGGCCACTCTCGTCGGAAATTTCGGCTTCGGCGGCACATCGCGCAATTCCTATGCCTTCGTGACGGGGCTGCCCTCCAGCGGCACCGTCTCGTCGGACCTGTCGGGCCATAGCAACGTCATCGCGGCGTTCGGTCCAAGCTCGACCGTGTTCGGCGAAGCGGCTCAAGGTGCCTTCTATGCAAGCGGGGCCACCGGGTCTCAGGAGTACAAGAGCACGATCGCGTTCGACCTCGACACGGCGAACCTGTCCGGCCATCTCGTCGCCGGGCTGCTCGACGACCAGACCATCGGAACCGGGTTCAGCACGCTCGATTTCAACATTACCGAGGGTGGCACGACGGTCTTCGACCGGTCGTTCACGTCGCTCAGTGCCGCCCAGGCGTTCTTCACCAACAACGCGCTCGATCTCGGCACCTTCGCGAGCAGCACCAGCCTCGTGGTCGACTTCAATTTCGACCTGGTGACGAGCACGGTCGGCGCCGGCTTCGGCGCCGACTTCCTGGTCGGCACGACGAACGGGCCCCCGATCGTCACGGTGCCCGGTGCCAAGGTCGTGGAACAAGGGACCCTGACGGCGATCGGCGGCATCAGCGTCTCGGATGCCGCCAGCACCGTCACGGTCACCTTGACCGATACGACGGGCACTCTGTCGGCGACCGGCACCGGCGTCAGCGGTTCGGCCCATGACCTCGTCATCACCGGCACCGTGTCGCAGGTCAACGCCGACCTCGCCACTCTGCAGTATCAGTCGAATACCGTGGGCGGCGACACGATCGACGTGAACACGACGGACTCGTTCGGCGGAAACGCCGCACAGAGCACGATCGGGGTCACGACGGACGGACCGCCGGTCACGACCGTTCCGGGGGCGCAGACGGCGACCCAGGGCACCGCGGCCGCGATCTCGGGTGTCAGCGTCGCCGATGCGGCGGCGAGCGGCACGGTGACGGTCGTCCTGACCGACACGACCGGCAACTTGTCGGCGACCGGCGCGGGGGTCAGCGGATCGGGCACGCACGACCTGGTGATTTCCGGCTCGGTCGGTCAGGTCAATTCCGATCTGGCGACCTTGACCTACCTTTCGTCCACGGCCGGCGGCGACACGATCGACGTCAACGCCAGCGATGCGCTCGGCGGCCATGCCGCCCAGACCACGATCGCGGTGACGACCGGGACGGCCCACCAGCCGCCGGTCACGACGGTGCCGGGCACTCAGACGATCGAACAAGGTGTGGCCACCGCGATCTCGGGCGTCAGCGTTGCAGATGCCTTGACCGGCGGCCAGACCGTGACGGTCACTCTGACCGATACGACCGGCAGCCTGTCGGCGACCGGGACCGGCGTCAGCGGGTCCGTGCATGACCTGGTGATCACCGGCACGGTGGCGCAGGTGAACGCCGACCTCGCGACCTTGAAGGACCAGTCGGGCACCGTCGGCGGCGATACGATCACCGTCAACGCGACCGACAGCCTGGGCAGCAATGCCGCTCAGACGACCATCAGTGTCACGACCAACGGACCGCCGGTGACGACGGTACCGGGGGCGCAGACGGTGGTGACCGGGACGGCGACCGGGATCTCCGGCGTCAGCGTTTCCGATGCGGCGAGCAGCGGCACCGTGACGGTCGAGCTGACCGACACCTCCGGCACCCTGTCGGCGATCGGGACCGGCATCAGCGGGACGGCCCACGACCTGCTGTTGACCGGCACGGTGGCCCAGGTCAATGCCGACCTCGCGACCCTCAGCTACCTCGGCAGTTCGTCCGGCAGCGACACGATCGACGTCAATGCCAGCGACGCGCTCGGCGGCCATGCCGTCCAGACCACGATCGGCG
>NZ_DASZBY010000002.1:0-44212 GCF_035943795.1 Aliidongia sp.
AAACGCTTGATCGATGCCTCGACCGGCGGCAGGTCGAGCGCCTTCAATATGTCCCGTCCAAGCTCGGGATGGGCGGTGCCGATAACGATCTTCATGGTAGTTCCTCGGGCGCGCCGGCGAGCGGCGTGGGGATCTCGCCCACCAGGGGGCGGATCAGACGATAATGCGGGCCGGTGCCGGGAGTCTCGAACTCCGCGCCGACCGCATGAAAGCCATGCCGGCGGTAGAAGGGCAGCGCCCGGCTCCGGCCGTCGCACCAGACCTGCCCGGCGCCGCGGCGGGCCAGTTCGGCGACGCCGAATTCGAGCGCCCGCCCGCCGGCATCCCGGCCGCGCCAATCCGGATGGGTAATCATGCCGCGCAGCCGCCAGACGCCGGCCGTGACACCGCCGGTCTGGTCTTCGAGCAGGAACGAGACCGAGCCGATCAGCGCGTCGCCGGCGAACACGCCGACATGCAGCGAATCCGGCGCCTGATAGATCGAGCCGCCTTTCGGCATGCCCGGCCTCAGATAGGTCCAGCGCAGCGGCCGGCCGTCTTCCTCGGTGATGAACCGGATGGCGAAGGCGTCGGTCATGCCCCATCTGCCCTGTCGAACGATCGGGCGGGTATAGCATCGCCGAGGGGCGGCTTCACCCCCCGGCAGCCCTGTCATGCGCCGCCCGTCAGAATTCGTAGCCGATCGCCCGATCGAGCGAGAAACGGCCGCCGCCGTGGATGAAGATCGCGAAAGCGAACAGCGCCCACATCAGCGGGTATTCGAAGCCGAGCGAGGTCCAGAAATAGCCTTTGGCCAGATGGACCGACAGGATCGCCACGGCCATCATGATGACGACCGCCGCCGCGGCGACGCGGGTCAGCAGCCCCAGCACCAGCAACAGCCCGCCGAAGAATTCGACTCCACCGGTGACATAGGCCAGCGGCAGCGCGGGCTCGATCCCGACCTTGGCGAAGAATCCCGCCGTGTCGTGGATGTTGCCGCCGAACAGGCCGAACAGCTTCTGCGACCCATGCGGCAGCAGGAATGCGCCGGTGACGATCCGCATCAGCGGATAACTGACGCCCTGCAGCGCGTCGTAGATCGGCCCGACGAACCCGACAATCCGTCTCGGATGACCTGACATCATTTCCCTCGCCCCGCAAAAGACCAAACCGGCGAACAGGTTAGCGCAGTAGGCACGGTATAGGCCAGTGCGCCTCTTGACCTTCCCATCATGGGAAGCCCCATGTACGGATCGCACCATATCGGAATTCGCCATGACCACGACCCTACGCCTCTCGATCACCGGCATGAGTTGCGCCTCCTGCGTCGGCCGGGTCGAGCGCGCGCTGACCCGCGTGCCTGGTGTCACCGCCGTCTCGGTCAACCTCGCGACCGAGCAGGCGCTGGTAACAGGACCATCGCGCGCGGAAGACCTGGTCGCCGCCGTCACGACCGCCGGCTACGGCGCCACGACGGTTACGGACGAGCCCGCGTCATTGCCGGTCGGTCCCTCGGCGACGCCGGTGATCCTGGCCTGCCTGCTGACGGCGCCGCTGCTGGCGCCCATGGTGCTGGGCCTCGTCGGCTGGCCGGTGATGCTGCCCGACTGGCTGGCCCTGGCACTCGCCGCCCCGGTGCAGCTCTGGCTCGGCCGGCATTTCTATCGATCGGCCTGGGCGGCGCTGCGGGCCGGCGTCGGCAGCATGGATCAACTCGTCGTGCTCGGCACCAGTGCCGCCTGGGCGCTCAGCCTCTACGACCTCGCGACCGTCCCGGCCGGCACAATGCCCGACCTGTACCTGGAGCCGGCGGCGGCGATCGTCACGTTCGTGCTGATCGGCAAATACCTGGAAGCCCGCGCCAAGCGCCATACCCGCGACGCGGTGACGGCATTGGCGGCCCTGCGCCCGGCGACCGCCCGGGTCGTCGAAAACGGCACCGAAATCGAGCGGCCGGTCGAGGCGCTGGCGCTGGGCGACCGGATCCGCGTCCGCCCCGGGGAGCGGTTGCCGGCCGACGGCATCATCCGCGATGGCCGGGCGGGGCTCGACGAAGCACTGCTGACCGGCGAGACCCGGGCGATCGAGCGCGGCCCCGGCGATGCGGTCGTCGCCGGCGCGCTCGATCTCGACGGCGCCCTGGAGGTCGAGGTGACCGCGCTCGGACGCGAGTCTGCGCTCGGCCGGATCCTCACCCAGGTCGAAACGGCGGAGGCGACCAAGGCGCCGGTCCAGCGTCTGGTCGACCGGGTCAGCGGCGTCTTCGTGCCGGCGGTGCTCGTCATCGGGCTCGCGACCATGCTCGGCTGGGTCCTGGCCGGCGCTGCCCCCGCGACGGCGATCCTGCGAGGCGTCGCGGTCTGGGTCATCGCCTGCCCCTGCGCGCTCGGCCTGGCGACGCCGGCGGCCCTGGTCGCGGCCTTTGGTGCGGCCGCGCGCCTGGGCATCCTGCTGAAGGATCCGGCGGCGCTGGAGGCGGCCCACCGTGTCGACCTGGTCGCCTTCGACAAGACCGGCACTCTGACCGAGGGCCGGCCGGCGCTGACCGACATCGTCGCGGCGGCAGGCGACGATGCGGCCTGCCTGCGCCTCGGGGCGGCCGTCCAGCGCGGCAGCGAGCATCCCTTGGCGGCGGCGCTCGCGACGGCATCGGCCGCCCGCGGGACAACCTTGCCGGACAGCACGAATTTCCGAGCGTTACCGGGCATCGGCGTGGAGGCCACGATCGACGGCGTCGCTTATGCGGTCGGGACCAGCCGACTGCTGGGCGACGACGCTGTGATGCCGCCGGCCCTGGCCGATGCGGCGACGCGGCTGGAAGCCCGGGGCCGCACGCTGTCCTGGCTGGTCCGGCGGGGCGAAATTCCCACACCCCTGGCCCTATTCGGCTTCACCGACCGGCTGCGCGACGGTGCCGCCGACGCGGTTGCGCGGCTGCAGGGCATGGGCGTCGAGGTGGCATTGCTGACCGGTGACACGGCCGGCAGTGCCGATGCCGCGGCCCGCGCTGCCGGCATCGCCCAGGTGCGCGCCCGGCTGCTGCCGGCGGAGAAGGGAGCGGCCATCGCGGCATGGCAGCAGCAGGGGCGTCAGGTCGCCATGGTCGGCGACGGCATCAACGACGCGCCGGCGCTGGCGCTGGCGACGCTCGGCATCGCGATCGCCGACGGCACCGACGTCGCGGTCGCGGCGGCCGGTGCTTCGATCCGGGGCGGCGATCCCGGCCGGGTCGCCGACCTGCTGGCGCTGTCGCGCGCCAGTTGGGCGATCATCCGGCAGAATCTGGGCTGGGCCTTCGGCTTCAACCTGATCGGCATTCCGCTGGCGGCGTCAGGGCTGCTGAGCCCGACCCTGGCGGCGGCGGCCATGGCCGGCTCCAGCGTCGCGGTCGTGTCGAACGCGTTGCGCCTGACGCGCTGGCGGCCTGATCGTTAGTTCGCGACCGGTTTGCGCGCGCCGCGCGGCTGGCGCAAGCCATGGAGCGTCAGCAGCGCGAAGGTGAACAGCAGCACGGCGCCGGCCTGGTGGGCGGCGGCGAGCGGCACCGGTACGACCAGCAGCAGGGTCGAGATGCCGAGCGCGACCTGCAGGCAGGCGACGAGCATCAGCCCGTTCAGCGGCGTGCGCAGACTGCGCGGCAGGCACTGGCCTCGCGCCGCCAGCCAGAAAGCCAGGATGGCGCAGAAGCTGGTGACCGCGAGCACTCGATGGTCGAACTGCACCGTCGCGATATTCTCGAACAGGTTGCGCCACCACGGCGCCATCTGCAGATAGCCGGCCGGCACGATCCGCCCGTCCATCAGCGGAAAGGTGTTGTAGGTGAGACCGGCCTTGAGGCCTGCGGTGAAGCCGCCGGCGACCATGGTGAGCGTGACGAGCGCCAGGATGCCGCGCGCGGCCCGGCGGAACTTGCGAACCCGCGTACCATCAAGCCACAGGGGCTCGCGTCGCAGGATGTCGGCAGCGATCCAGACGATATAGCCATAGATCGCGACGGCGAGCATCAGGTGGGCGGTCAGGCGATACTGGCTGACGCTGGTCCGGACCGCGAGGCCGCTTTCGACCATGTACCAGCCGAGCGCGCCCTGCAGGGCGATCAGGAACGGCACGGCGACCAGGAACGGCACGTCGGCGCCCTTGATCCGGCCTTGGATCAGGAACACGACCAGCGGTACCAGCGCCACCAGGCCGATCAGCCGACCCCACAGCCGATGCAGATATTCCCAGAAGAAGATGCCCTTGAATTCCTCGAGGGTCATGCCGCGATGGATTTCCCGGTATTCGGGGATCTGCTGGTACTTTTGGAACGCGTCGGCCCAGGAGGCGTGGCTGAGCGGCGGCAGCGCGCCGCTGACCGGCTTCCATTCGGTGATGGAGAGCCCGGATTCCGTCAGGCGGGTGACGCCGCCGATCACGACCATCAGCAGAATCATCACGGCCGTGGCGATCAGCCAATAGGCAACCACGCGATCCGTCGCCGTCTTGCGAGCCGGCACGGCGGTAACAGCGATGCTCAAGAGCAGCCCTCGAAATCTGTTCCGACCTGGAAAGCGAGGGATCTTAGGTCTGTCGGGCCGGCATGCAAGCGCTTTGTTGCGGCGCGGCAACGCGGCACATCCTTGCATCCGTCGCAGGGCTGTCGATGCCTGGCCCCGCCATACAGGCCCGTCAAACCGGTAAGCTCTCGACCCGCCAGAGGCTTAGAGGTGGACCTTGAGGAAGACCATCAAAACCTTGCCGGGAATTTTCTGGTGATGAGGCAAGCTCTGCACGCATACTGCCGGAACACGATCTTCAGCGAAGGAGTGCGGCGCATGAAGGCAGTCGACGAACCCGCAGACGGCGAGGCCGCATCCCTAGGGCCCGGCTTCATGCTGTGGCAGACCACGAACGGCTGGCAGCGCGCGATCCGGGCGGCCCTGCAGCCGACCGGCCTCACCTATGTTCAGATCGTGCTCATGGCCGGGCTGAAGGACAAGCTGGCGGAAGGCCCGCCCGTCAGCCAGGCGGCGCTGGCCCATGCGCTGGGTGCCGACCCTATGATGACGTCGCAGGTGCTGCGCACGCTCGAAACCGGCGGCCTGATCAAGCGCGAGCGCAACCAAGCCGACACCCGTTCGCGGCTATTGGCCCTCACCGCCGACGGTGCCGCCAAGCTCGCCGCGGCGCTGCCGCTGATCGCCGCCGTGGATACCGAATTCTTCGACGTGCTCGGGCGACGGGAGGAGCGGTTCCTGAAGGCGATGCGGCGGCTGTGGCGCAAGCAGCGGCTCCCCGGGCTCGCCTCCGAGCCATCGGCACCGCCACCCAAGCCCGTACCGGCGAAGAAGAAACGGCCGGGCGGTCGCAAGACCGCACCGGCCGGCTGAAGGGCTTGGCGGGGTCAGACCGTCATGAAGCGGGCACGGGCGCCGCGTTCGATCGCCGCGGCGATCAGGCGGTCGATGCCCAGACGATGGCGCAACAGCTCGAGAATGCGCAGTTCCTCCTGGGTCGCCTCGCCGTCGACCGCGACCACGTCGCAGGCGATCGCGTAAGCCGTCTCGCGCAGCTTGGGCGGCAGCGCCTCGCGGATCGCCTTCAGGCCCAGTTCCAGCCCGTCTTCCTGGCCCAGGAACTTGGCACATTCCTCGAGCGTGGCCCCGAGCTTGGAATTGTCATAGCCGCGGAACACTGGCAGAAAGCTGACGACCTCGCCGATGATGCCCAACTCGGCATCGGTCATGTCAGCATCGGCGGCTGAGACCAGGAACATCGTCTGAATCAGGGCCGCGTGATGATCGATCATGGAAACATGTCCTCCTGGCAGACGAAACCTTCCCGCCTGAATACGCGGCGATCATGACCGGAACAAGACACTTGTGGAGATGGGCCGCGCCGCTGGCCCTGCTCGCGGCCGGGGCCCTCGCCGCATCGATAGCCCGGGCCGAGACGGTGGATCCCCAGGCCATTCTGGCCACCGCCTTTCCGCAGATGCGCGCGCTGCGCCAGGCGACCAAGCCGGAGATTGCGGCGCTCGAAGCCCGTCTGGATGCCGACGAGCGGGCCGGTGCCGATCGGAGCTGCCTGCGTCAGGCCGTGACGGAGTTGCGCTGGCGCCTGGGTGCGACCAGCGACACCGCCGCCGCCCTGCGCAGCCGCGACCGGCTGCGCAGCCTCGCCGCCAGCACCACCAATCCCCCGGGCAATACCCAGGATGCCGACGGCAGCTATGGTCCCTGCGTCGAGGCCTGGTTCTGGAAGCTGGACGCGTCGACCGACCGGTTCCTCGACGATGACCCGGTGCCGGTGGCGCCGCGTTTCCTCGACCGGATCAACGATCCGGCCCGGCTCGATGCCTACCTGCGGGGGCTGCTGGTCTCGGACCTGCGTCGGGACGGCGTCGACCGCCGCAAGGAACTCAACATCGCCGGCGCCGATCTGGTCCGCCTGATCCTGCGCCGACGGCCGGCGACCTATCCGTGGCGGGCCGATCTGGAGCCGGTGGTCCGGCGCTTCATCGCGGCGGCCCAGGACCCGGCGACCGGCTTCTTCGGCGAGCGCTACCGCGAGGGCGACCGCGACCTCCCGGTCATGGACCTCAGCGTCACCTTTCACATGGCGCGCTACCTCGACGGGGCCATCGATCATTGGCCGGAACTGGTCGATCACCTGATCGCGATCAAGCATGAGCAATATCCCCACGGCTGGCTCGACGCCGATGGCATGACCAGCCACAACAACTATGACGTGGCGACGCTGTTCCGGCTCGGCTGGCCGAAGCTGCGGCCCGAACAGCGCCCGCTGGTCGCCGTCGAACTCGCGGGCCTGGTCGACTGGTGCCTCGGCACGGCGCTCGGTCCCGATGGCACGATCCGGACCCGCGCGGATGGCGAATCCTGGCCGGACGCGCTCTATTTTACCGCCGCGTTCCTCGACGAGGCCGGGATCTTCGATCCGGCCAAGCGCTATTGGACCGATCGCACCTTCCCCGACGCCGAGCGCATCCGGGCCGGCCTCGCCAGACAGGCCGGAAAGTTGCCGCCGGACGAGCCGATGGCGCGCGCCGCCCTGATGCGTCTTGCCACCTTGCGTCCGAGTGCCCCGAATTGACCGATCCCATAGCCACCAGGACGACCGTCGCGACCCTGGACCCCGTTCAGCGTGCCGAAGCCTTCGCCATGATCTACCAGGGCTACATGCGGCCGCTCACGATGAATGCGGCGCAACTGGCGAGCCATATCGCAAGCCATGACGTCGAACTCGCCGGTTCGCCGCTCTGGCTGGACGGCGACGGGCAATTGATCGGCCTGGGCCTCGTCGGCCACCGGGCGCAGCGCGCCTGGATCGGCGGTTTCGGCATCGCGCCGGACTGGCGTGGCCGGGGACTGGCGCTGCCGCTGGTCGATGCCTGCCTCGACGGTGCGCGCGCCGCCGGCGCCAGCGAGATCGAGCTGGAGGTGCTGGTCGGCAACGACAAGGCGGTCCGCACCTATGAGCGGGCGGGATTCCGGGAGACCGGCCGGCTCAGCGGCCTCCAGGGGGCGATCGCGCCCGCTGCAACCACCGCGCAGCCGGTCGATCCCGCCACCTTGCTCGACCGGCCGCTGCGGCCCACCTGCTGGCAGCGCGAGCGTGCGAGCCTGGCCCGGACGGCGGGCCTGGCGGCCGTCACGCTCGAGGATACGTTTCTGTTGTTTACCCGAGCCGACGACGCCATCGCGATCCGCCATCTGGCGGCTGCGTGCACCACGGAGATCGCGGCCCTGCTCGCCGCCACCGGCGGCCGGACCGCGACCCTGGTCAACGAACCGGCCGACAGCCCGGTGGCGACCTGCTTGACCGAGTTGGGCTTCGAGCCGTTCGTCGGTCAGCACCAGATGCGGATGGCGCTCTAACCCCTGCCACCGGCCTTCAGAATCGCGCCGATCAGACGCTGGGTCGCAAGGGCCTCTTCGCCCGACACGGTCGGATCGCGGCCGCTGTCGACGGCGTCGAGGAAGTCGCGCCACAATTCGCGATGGGCGTCGTGCGGAAAATCCATGGTGTTGGCGCCGGCACCGGTCGGCCCCTCGGCATCGAGCCGTTCCTCTGTGCCGTCGAGCGCGGTGATGCGCAGCGAACCGCCGTGGAGCGAGGCCGATCCGGCCGTGCCGATGATCTCGATCCGCTCGGCCGCTCCCGGCGCGAAGGCCGTGGTCGCCATCATCTGGGCCGGGGCGCCGTTGCGCAGGCGGAGCAGGCTGCCGACGTAGTCCTCGGTCTCCATGCGATGCAGCGCCGTGGTCACGACCTGGGCCGCGACCACGTCGGTCACGTCGACCAGCGAACGGAACAGGTCGAGCGAGTGGATCGCCTGGGTCAGCAGCACGCCGCCGCCGTCCCGCGCCAGGGTGCCGCGTCCTTCGACGTCGTAATAGCTCTGCGGGCGCCACCAGGGCACGGCCAGCGACGCCGCCTCGATCGTGCCGAGCGCGCCTTCCGCAAGCCGTTCCTTGAGCCGCAGGCTGCCGCCGCGGAAGCGGTGCTGCAGCACCACGCCCAGCCTGCGCCCGGCGGCACGACCGGCGGCGACCAGCCGTTCGGCCCGGTCGAGCGTGGCATCGAGCGGCTTTTCGACCAGCACATGCTTGCCGGCGGCGAAGGCGCGCTCGGCGATCTCCAGGTGCGCATTGGCCGGCGTCAGGATCAGTACGACACCCACGGCGGGGTCGGCCAGCACCGCATCCAGGTCGCCGCTGACCGGTGCGCCATGGTCGCGGGCGAAGGCGGCGCGGCGCGCCTCGGTCCGGCTGAAGCCCCAGCGTAAGATCGCACGGTCGGCCAGATCGGACAGGCTGCGGACATGGGGCTGCACGGCAGAGCCGAGGCCGATGATGGCGATGCCGAGTTTGGCCATGGGCGTTCCTATCGGTCGTGCGGTTTGAGTGTCAGCCGCTGGGCGGCGGCCTGCGCCTCGAGCGCCAGCCGGCTGACGGTGAAGACGTGGCGCTGGGCCATGGCGGTTTCGGTGCGGTCGCGCACGTCGGCGATGAAGTTCCTGAAATAGCGCAGCGGCGCCGTGCTGCCGTCGATGTGGCGGGTGCCCTCGCGGTTGACCAGGAAAACGTGGTCGGTGCCTGGTCGGCCGTCGATGTCGACGTATTTCCTAAGCTCGATCGTGCCCTCGGTGCCGAGGATCACCATCCGGCCGTCGCCCCAAGTCGGCAGGCCGTGGGCGGTGAACCAGTCGACCCTGATATAGCCGGTCGCCTGGTCGCTGCGCAGCAGGATCTCGCCAAAATCCTGGAAGGCCGGCGTCTCGGGCGTGCCGACGTTGCCGACGGCGCTGGAAACGATGCGGGCGTCGGTCGATCCGGTGAAATGCAGGAACTGGTCGATCTGGTGGGACCCGATGTCGGCCAGGATGCCGCCATAGCGGGCCGGATCGAAGAACCAGTCGGGCCGGATCGGCCGGTTGAGCCGGTGGGGGCCGAGGCCGAGCGTCTGCACCACCCGGCCGATCGCCCCGGCGGCGATGAGGTCGCCCGCGACCTCGGTCGCCGGCACCACGAAGCGTTCGGAGAAACAGATGGAGAAGATCCGCCCGGTCTCGCGTACCACGCGCTCGATCTCGGCCAATTGCACCGGAGAGGTGACGCCGGGCTTGTCGACCATGACGTCCTTGCCCTGGCGCATCGCCGCGATGGCGATGTCGGCGCGGTCGGACGGCACCGCGGCGATGCAGATCGCGTCGATCGACGGATCCTCCAGCAACCGCCGGCGGTCCGTCACCTCGGGCAGCGCCGGGAACCGCTCGCGGAACCCGGCCAGCACCCGATGATCGCTGGTCGCCGGGTCGTAGGCGACGCAGATGGCACCCGCGTCGATCAGCCCGCCGACCAGATGATAGACGTGGCGATGGTCGAGCCCGATCGCCGCGAAACGCAGAGTCATCTGGATCCGATCATTTCGATTTGGCCCCGCCCACTTCGTCGTCCCAACGGCGGAAGGCCAGGACCAGGTCCTTGGGCTGCAACGGCACCTCGACCGGCAGATCGGCGATCAGCTTGTCATAGGCCGGGCGGCCGAATTCCTTGACGACCGCCTGGCTTTCGGCCGTCGCCATGCTGAGCGGCACGTCCTTGACTGCCGGGCCCGGATAGAAATAGCCCTTGTCGTAGGTCAGCGCCTGCTGCTCGGGCTTCAGCATGAAGGACATCAGCGCCAGCAGCACCGGCAGCTTCTCCTCCGATACGCCTTTCGGGATGCACATGAACTGCGCGTCCGGCACCCAATGGGTGCCCTCGAGCGCGAAGATCTCGACTTCCTTGGGCACCACGCCCAGCACGCGCGGATTGATATCCCAGCCGCACGTGCTGACGATCATGTCGCGCGTGCCCTCGCCCAGCTCCTTCATCGTGCCGCCGGTACCGGCCGGGTAATAGTCGATGCTCTTGTCCAGCTCCTTAAGCCAGGCCCAGGTCTTGTCCCAGCCCTTGATCGGATCCTTCGGATCCTTGTCGCCCAGAATGTAGGGCATCGCCATCAGGAAGGTCCAACCGGGGCCGGAGTTGATCGGCCGGGCATAGGTAAAGCGATTGGGATGCGCCTTGGCCCAGGCCAGCAGGTCGGCCGCGGTCTTGGGCAGGTCCTTGACCCGCGCCGGAGCATATTCGAACAGCGGCCCGGACGGCGAGAACACGACTTCGACACCCTGATCGCGCCCGAAATTCTTCTGCATCATCAGGGCGTGAGGGTGATAGACCGCCTCGGGCTTTGGCAGCGAGTCCGGGTATTTCGAGAAGACGGGGATCCACAGGCCCTGCTCGACGCCGTCGGACAGCGCCCCCGGACCGGTCAGCACCATGTCGATGTCGACGTGGTTGGCATCCTGCTGTGCCTTGATCTTGCCCGGCAGCTCGGGCGACGGTGCGCGGGTGTAGGTGATGCGCGAGACCAGCTTCGGGTTCTGCTCGCGGAACCGCTCGATCCCGGCCTGGGTCAATTGCAGGTCGCCCGCGACATCGATGATGTTGAGCGACACCGGCGAGGAGGGCATCGCCAGTCCCTGACCGAAGGCGCCGGCCGCCTGCATGGCGGCCAAGCCGGTAAATCCGCCGAGAACCTGGCGCCGTGACAATCCATCGCCCATGCTTTTCCCCTCCCCCGGCCGAGGATCGGGCCCCGGCGTTTCTCGGTCGTCGTATCATCAGACCATTGTTGCCAAGCATCGGTCCCGTCGCGGGTGGAGTCAACCGGGCGCACAGCCTTTCACGACGTGGGCCGGCTTGGCAGGGACGGTTTCGCCTTCTATCTTCCTGGCTGCCTCCCCGCCCCTGCGAAGAGAAGTCACGATGTCGGATCTGAACCCGAACGACCTGCTGGCCCGTTTCCAGTTGCTGCTGCCGCTGATCGTCTCGAACGGCCTGAACCTGGTCGGCGCCGTCGTCATCCTGTTGGTCGGCCTGTGGCTGTCTGGCCGGTGCCACATGCTGGTCGTGCGCGCGCTGAGCAGGGCGCCGCATTTCGACGAGATGCTGAAGAGCTTCTTCGGCAGCCTGATGCGCTATCTGGTGCTGACCGTGACCGTCCTGGCGGTGCTGTCGCAGTTCGGCATCCAGACCACGAGCCTGATCGCGGTCTTGGGCGCCGCCGGCCTGGCCGTCGGCCTGGCCCTGCAAGGCACGCTGTCGAACCTTGCGGCGGGCGTCATGCTGCTGATCTTCCGGCCGTTCCGGATCGGTCACAAGGTCCAGGTCGGCGGTATCACCGGCACGGTCCGGGAACTGTCGCTGTTCTGGACCGAACTGGTCAGCGACGACAAGGTGCAGATCATCGTGCCGAACGGCGGCGTCTGGGGGCAGCCCCTGCGCAACTACAGCTATTATCCCGTGACGACCCACGCCGGCGAGGCGCGGTTCCGCGTGCCCGAGACTGCGGATCTCTCGGCAATCATCCAGACCATCCTCGGCGCGGCCACGGCTCATCCAAAGGTGTTGACGGATCCGGCGCCCGGCATCCTGGTCGATCGGACCACGGCCGACAACCTGCTGGAGGTCGTCCTCAGTTTCACCGTCGCCGGTGACGAGGTGGTCCGGACCCGGAGCGATCTCTACCGGACCGTGCATGACGCGCTGGCCGTCGCGAAGCCGGCGCCTGCCGCGACCGACGGGGTCTGAGCCGAACCGATCGGCGCGTCGCGGGTCAGGTGCCGATGATCCAGCATTTCATCGCCATCCGCGCCGTAGCGCGGTACGCTTAGATTGACGATGGCAAGCGACTTTCAGACGGATATCGACGCGATCGGCCGAATCGGGGCCGTTCCGACGATTCTCGACGTGGTGTGCCGCACGACGGGCATGGGCTTCGCCGCCGTCGCACGCGTGATCGAGGACCGCTGGGTCGCCAATGCCGGCGCGGCCATCGAGCCGGACGCGATGCAGCGCCTGTTCCAGCCATTCTTCCGGGGCGAGGCTCGTCCCGGCTTGCAGGGACTGGGTCTCGGCCTCTACATCGCGGCCGAGATCGCCCGCGCCCATGGTGGCGCGCTGACCGTGGCCTCACGGCCGACGAGACCCGCTTCACGCTGCGCATGCCGCTCGGCGGAGCGCGTGCTTGACCCGGCCCTTGGGACCGCCCCGATAAGATCGGGGATCAGCGATCGACGAGGTGTTTCGTGAGTTCTTCCGCCGCCTTCCTGAACCCATCCGAGGCCGCCCGGCGGCTCGGCGTCTCCGCCAAGGCCCTGCGTCTTTACGAGCGGCGCGGCCTGCTCGAACCCGTCCGCTCCGCCGCCGGATGGCGAGCCTATGGCCCGGGCGAGATGGCGCGGGCCGGCGAGATCGTCGCCCTGCGCGCGCTCGGCCTCAGCCTTGCCCAGGTCGCGCGGGTACTGGACGGCGCGACCCAGGACCTGGGGCCGGCCCTGGCCGCCCATCAGGCGACGCTCGAGGCCCGCATGCGCCAGATCGCCGGCGCCGTGGAACAGATCCGCAGCCTGCGCGCCGACATCGCCCGCGGCCAGGTACCGGCCGCGGGAGACCTGGCCCGCCTGCTGCGACCGACCGGGAGCATCCGCGTCGCCTTCGACCTGCCCTGGCCCTGGGGCGGCGAACGCTTCGAGTTGAACGACGTCAGGGCCCTGAACTACATCATCGGCCCCCTGGGCAGCGGCAAGACCCGATTGGCGAAACGGCTGGCCGAAACCCTGCCCAGCGCCGCTTTCCTGCCCATGGAACGGACCGGGGACGGCGGCATCGCGGCGCGCGCGCAAATGAACGCCGACCCGGCGCTCAAAGCGCGGGTCGACGAAACGCTGGCCTGGCTCGTGGAGGATGGCGCCGCGCTCTCCGACGCCCTGGTTACCCTGATCGCCGGGCTGGAGGCGGAAGCGCCGGCCATCTTCGTCGTCGACATGGTGGAACAGGGGCTGGACCAGGCGACCCAGGAGGCTCTGATCGCGCGCCTGCGCCGTCGCGGGCCCGGCAGCCGGCCGCTGTTCCTGATGACGCGCTCCTCAGCGATCCTGGACCTGGCCGCGGTCGGCCCGGACGAGACGATCATCCTCTGCCCTGCCAATCACAGCCCGCCAACCAGCGTGGCACCGTACCCGGGCGCGCCCGGCCATGAAGCCGTCGCCACCTGCCTGGCCTCGCCGGATGTGCGGGCGCGCACCGAAGGCGTGATCTCGTGGCGACCACAAATGGCGTCGAGCTAATCCTCCGGTCGCAGGAACAGTTTCGTCTCCTCGACCGCTTCCTTGAGCCCGACCCGCCGGATATCGACGCCCTCGGGAAAGGCGCCGTAAAGCCGCGACGGCATCATCGGGTCCAGCAACACGAATACGCCCTGGTCGCCCGACCGGCGGATCAGCCGGCCGAAGGCCTGCCGCAGCTTCAGGCGGGTCAACATGTCGTCATAGCCGCGCGAGCCGTAGTCCTGGCGCCGCGCCTTATGCAGGATGTCGGGGCGCGGCCAGGGCACGCGGTCGAACACGATGAGCCGCAGCGAGCGTCCCGGCACGTCGACGCCGTCGCGCACCGCATCGGTGCCGAGCAGGCAGGCATCCTCCTCGGCCCGGAAGATGTCGATCAGGGTGCCGACGTCGACCGGATCGACGTGCTGCGACAGCAATTCGATCCCGGCATCGTCGAGCGGCGCCAGGATGCGCTCGCGCACCGCCTTCAACCGCGAAATCGCGGTGAACAGGCCGAGACCGCCGCCGGCCGACGCCAGGAACAGCTCCCGATAGGCGGCCGCCACCTGGTCCAGGTCGTCCTTGCGCACGTCGGTCACGACCAGGCAGCGGGTCTGGGCGGCGTAATCGAACGGTGACGGCACGCGGGCGCGGATCGCCGGGACCGCCAGATGGATCGCCCCGGTCCGCGCCTCGGCGGCATGCCAATCGACCCCGGCGTCGCCGGTGCCGTCGGTCAAGGTGGCGGAGGTCACGACCACGCCATGGGCCGGCTCGACCACCGCCTTGGCGAACGGCAGGGTCGGGTCGATCCAATGACGATGCAGCCCGACGTCGACCTCGCGCCCTTCCTGGCGGCTGATCGACAGCCAGTCGACCATGGTGTCCGGTGTCGCGTGCGGCATGTCCTTCAGCATGGTGCGCCAGGCGCCCAGCACCGTGACCGCGCGCCGTTCCAGGCTGCGGATCGCCGCCTCGATCCGCGTTCGGAGTGCTGTATCGAGTTCGTCGGCCTCGGTATCGAGACGCCGCGCCAGGAACTTGACCAGCCGCTGCATCGGCGCCTCCAGGCCGGCCAGTGCCTGGTCCGCCTCGATTGCCGCATCGGCCAGCCCGTCGATCGCCGGCTGCCGGTCGGTCTCCAGGTCGTAGTTCGCTTCCGGCCGTTGGGCGCGGGCCAGCACCTGCTGGCGCACCAGAGCCAGGAATTTCTCGATCGGGTGGCGCGGCTCGCCCTCGGCCAATCTATGCTGCCAGCCGTCGCCGGGCAGGACGGCGGCGGAAACCAGGATTGCCTGCAGGTCGTCCGCCGCGGCCTCGTCGCCGACCACCAGGTCTTCATAGCGCCGCCGCATGCCGCGCGCCCGGCCGCCGCCGCCCTCGGCACCCAGGATCCAGCGCCGCAACTCCGCCGTCGACAGAGCCGAGAGCTGGGCCGAGAAAGCCGAGTCCGCCGCCTCGAACAGGTGATGGCCCTCGTCGAACACGTAGCGGGTCGGCACCGTCGCGTCCTCGATGCCGCCCATTGCCGCCTGGATCAGCACCAGCGCGTGGTTGGCGACGACGATGTCGGCCCGGCGCGCCCGGCGGATCGAATGCTCGATGAAGCAGCGCGAATAGTGCGGGCAGCCGGAATAGATGCATTCACCGCGCCGGTCGGCCAGGCCCAGGCTCTGGGCGCGGCCGATGATGTCGACCAGCCAACCGGGAAAATCGCCGCCGATCAGCGCGCCGTCCTTGGTCGCCATCGCCCAGCGTGCCATCAGGCCGAGGCCGATCGCATGCGCCGGATTGCCGAGCACGGTCTGCGCCGCCTCCTCGAAATTCAGCAGGCAGAGGTAGTTCTCGCGGCCCTTGCGCAGCACGACCTTGAGGGCCTTCTGCTTCGCATCCGGATAGAGTCGGTCCAGCTCACCATCGATCTGGGTCTGCAGGTTGCGGGTGAAAGTGGAGACCCAGACCGGGCCGCCGTTGCGTTCAGCCCAGAGGCTGGCCGGCGCCAGGTAGCCCAGGGTCTTGCCGACGCCGGTGCCGGCCTCGGCCAGCACGAGATTGGGCTCGTTCGGCGCCCCCTTGGGTGCGAAGGCGGCACTGACCGCCGAGGCGTAGTCGGCCTGCTGCGGCCGGGCTTCGGCGGATTGGGGCCCGTCGCCGCCATGGCGCGAGCGGCCCTGGACCAGGTCGGCCAGCCGGATGCGCGCGTCGGCCGGGTCGACCGGATAGTGGCTGGGCGGATCGACCGGCCCTGCCTCCTCCCATTCCGGCAGGCGCGACCAGATGTCGAGGCCGGATAGGCGGCGCGGCCGGGCCGGCAGCGGTGCCGCCCCCAGGGCCGCCAGCACCGACGGCCCCCAGACCCAGTCGCCGGCCATCATCAGCTGCGCCAGTTCGGCCAGGATGGGCGTCGCCGCCTGGGCGATGCGGTCGAGCAGGATCGGCACGGCATCGGCCAGGCCCATGGCCTGGTCTTCGAGCGAGCCGGCACGGCCAAGCCCCAAGCTCGTCATCAGGCCGCGCGGCGTCGGTAGGCAGAATTGCCCCGGCGCCGCGAAGGCGAACAGTTCGAGCGCGTCGAATGCGCGCAGGTCGCGCAAGTCGAGCCGGCGCGCCGCGGCCCGGCCGTGGGTCAGCAGGGGCGGTTCGTCACGCGCCCGGCGGGCGGCCGCCCGGAAGTCCAGCGTATCGATCTCGCCATCGGCCGAAAGCCAGACGGCGCGGCGGGTTCCCAGCACCAGCACGGGCAGATCCGGCGGCAGGATACGGGGCGGCTTCAGGGCGGCGGCAGGCGGGGAAACGGGATGCATGGTCGGCGCGACTATAGGACCCCGGAGCCCCCTCGCGGCAAGCCTCGGCATGCCGGGCAGAACAAGAATTCGCGGTTCCCCTCGTCCGGCAAACCCGCTACATGGAGGAACATTCCGTTCCCATCGTTTAGCCCCGGACCATAAGGACGCTCTGCGTCACCCAATCGGCATGAACCATCGGCTGATCAGATACCTCGGCCCCGCCCTGACGCTCGGTCTGATCGGCGGCGCCATCCTGCTGCTGTACCGGTCGCTGAGCGAGATGCATATTCCGGAGCTGTGGCACGATCTGCACGAGTTCCGGCTATCGGCGATCCTGACCGCGGCGGGCCTGACCGTCGTCAGCCACCTGGCACTGACCTCCTACGACTATATCGGCGTGCGCTACATCAAGCGGCGGCTCGCCTATTGGCGGGTGGCGCTGGCCGCCTTCACCGCCTATTCGATCAGCCACTCCCTGGGCTTCGCGTCGGTCACCGGCACGACGATCCGCTACCGGCTGTATTCGCGCTGGGGCTTCGGCGCGGTCGAGGTCGCCCAGATCATGGCGATGGCCGGGGTCACCCTGTTCCTGGGCATGTTCCTGATCGGCGGCGTGGCGCTGCTGCTCGACGGCGGCCGGGTGCAGGATTGGTCGGACCTGCCGTCGTCCGGCATCAACGCGCTGGGCGTGCTGTGTCTGGCGCTGGTCGCGGCCTATGGCACGGTCGGCTATTTCCGCAAGGAGCCGCTCAGCCTGTGGGGCTTCAAGCTGCGCGTGCCCAGCCCGGGCTTCGCCGGCGTGCAGATCGCGGTCTCCGGCATCGACTGGCTGCTGGTCGCGAGCGTGCTCTACGTGCTGCTGCCACCCAACGACGTGTTCAATTTCGCGACCTTCCTCGGCGTGTTCGTGCTGGCCTATTTTCTCGGCATCATTTCGAACGTGCCGGGCGGGCTCGGCATCTTCGAGGCGGTGATCTTGAAGAGCCTGCACGGATCGGTGCCGTCCGAGGCCGTGCTATCGTCGCTGCTGGTCTATCGCGGCGTCTATCACCTGTTGCCGCTGACCATCGGCGGCGTCATCTTCATGGTGAACGAGTTCAAGCGCTCGCAGGAGCGGCGGGAGCCGGCCGGTCCCAAGGCCGTGGATCGACGGGGCTAAGCCCGCAGGACGTTCGGAAGGGATCACCCATGTGTCGCTGGCTCACCTATAGCGGACGGTCGATCTATCTCGAAAAGCTGCTGTTCGAGCCGGTGAATTCCTTGATCCAGCAGAGCCTGCACGCCCGCAAGGCCCGGGTCGCGACCAACGGCGACGGCTTCGGGCTCGGCTGGTATGGCGAGCGCGAGGAGCCGGGCACCTACCATGAAACCCTGCCGGCCTGGAACGACCGGAACCTGAAGAGCCTGTCGCACCAGCTGCAGGCGCCGCTGTTCTTCGCCCATGTCCGCGCCTCGACCGGCACGGCCACCAGCCGGGCCAATTGCCACCCCTTCACCCACGGCCGCTGGCTGTTCATGCACAACGGACAGATCGGCGGCTACGACCGGATCCGGCGCAGCCTGGAACAGCTGATCCCGGACGAGCTGTATCATTGCCGCCAGGGCACGACCGACAGCGAACTCTTCTTCTATTTGTTGTTCCGCCATGGGTTGGAGCAGGACCCCGGGCGCGCGCTCGCCGAAACCGTGCGCGCCGTCCTGACCGTCATGCAGAGCCATGACATCGCCGAGCCGTTCCGCATGACCGCCTCTCTGACCGACGGCAAGCGCACCTTCGCCGTCCGCTTCGCGACCGACCCCGATCCGCCGTCGCTGTTCTATGGCTGCGAGACCGATGGGCTGATCATCGTGTCGGAACCGCTCGACATGATCGCCGACCACTGGCAACGCGTGCCGGCCGGCCACCTGCTGACGGTCGACGGACCCTGCCGGATATCGCTGGCACCGTTCGAAGTGGCGTAGATTTTATCTTTTCGCCGCCATTTCCGAGCGGGGCGGGAATGACGGCTGGTAAAACGGCAACTTGCCTACAGCGCGTTGTGCGCGAAGGCCCAATACAGCTCCCGGGCACGGCGGAACAGCGGGCCGGGCTCGAAGGCGCGGGCTTCGTAGCGGACGACCGGCTGCACCTTGCCGAAATTGCCGGTCGAGAAAATCTCGTCCGCTTCCTGCAGATCCTCGATCGTCAACACACGCTCCTGCACCTCGACCTGCGCCTGGCGCAGCAGCCGCACGACGCGTTGGCGGGTGATACCGTTCAGGAACGTGCCGTTCGGTTCCGGCGTCATGACCACGCCGTCCTTGGCGAGGAACAGGTTGGACGAGGCGAATTCGGCGACATGGCCCAGCGGGTCGAGCATGACCGCATTGTCGAAGCCCCTCTGCTTCACCTCGGCGATGGCCCGGCCGCTGTTGGGATAGTGGCAGGCGGCCTTGGCATCGGTCGGCGCCGTTTCGGGCGAGGGGCGGCGAAAGCGCGAGAGGCCGGTCGAGAACCCCGCGGCGGACGGCATGGGTTCGTCATAGACCGCGATGGCGAAGCGCGTGCTGTCGGGATCGCCGCCGATGAAGCCGTGCTCGGCCCAGAACATCGGCCGGATATAGAGGGCCGCGTCCTTGGCGAAATGGCCGACGCCCTCGCGCGCGATGTCTTCGATCTCGCCCGGCGTCAGCATGGGTCCGAGGCCCAGCGCCTTCGCCGACGCCACGGCGCGCGTGCAATGACGATCGAGATCGGGCGTCGTGCCTTCGAACGCCCGCGCGCCGTCGAACACCAGAGACGCCAGCCACATGGCATGGCTCATGGGTCCGAGGATCGGCGGATTGCCGGATTGCCACTGTCCGTCGATATAGGTCCAGGACGCCATAGGGTCCTCCCTCCCTCCGAATTCCTTGGGACATTGTTCTTGGAAATATTCGTGATTGGGTTCGCCGTCTCCCGAACCCCTGCCCTCAATCCTAGGCACGGTTCGGCCACGCTGAAAAGGGGCGCCACGATCTTGCCTCGGGCGTCTTGCGGGCCTAGGGTTCCAGGCCTCATGACGAACGATCTCATTTTCCACATGTGCCGACGCGACGAGTGGCAGGATGCCGCCCGGTCGGCCTATCACGGGTCGACCCAGGACAAGGCCGACGGCTTCATCCATTTTTCGACGGCCGAACAGATCGTCGAGAGTGCGGCGCGCCATCGCACCGGCCAGGCCGGCCTGGTGCTGATCGCGGTCGATCCGGCCGCCCTCGGTCCCGAACTGAAATGGGAGCCGGCACGGTCCGGCGCGCTGTTCCCCCATCTGCACGGCCCCTTGCCCCTGACCGCGGTCAGTTGGGTGCGCGACCTGCCGCTCGGACCCGACGGGACCCACGTGTTCCCGCCGCTGACCCGCCCGGGCGAACAGCCGTGATGGCGTTGACCACGCTCGCGTTGCCGCTGCTGCGCCTGTTGCCGGCGGAACGCGCCCATGAACTGACGATCCGCGCGCTCAAGACCGGCCTGGCGCCCAGCCGGCCGCCGATCGACGATCCGGCGCTGGCGACCCGTCTGTGGCAGCTGAATTTCCCGAACCCGATCGGCCTCGCCGCCGGCTTCGACAAGAACGCCGAAGTGCCGGACGCCATGCTGCGCTGGGGCGTGGGCTTCACCGAGATCGGTACCGTGACGCCACGGCCCCAGGCCGGCAATCCCCTGCCGCGCCTGTTCCGGTTGGCTGAGGATCAGGCCGTCATCAATCGCATGGGCTTCAACAACGAAGGGCTGGGCATCGTGGCCGCCCGGCTGACGGCGCGTGCACGCAAGGGCATCGTCGGCGCCAACCTGGGCAAGAACCGCGACGCGGCGGACGCGACCGCGGATTATTGCCGCGGCGTCGCGACCCTGGCGCCGCTCGCCGACTATCTGGTCATCAATATCTCGTCGCCCAACACGCCGGGCCTGCGCGACCTGCAGCGGCGCAGCGAAGTGGGCGCGCTGATCCATGCGGTCGTCGAGGCGCGCGACGCGGTCCGGCTCGACCGGGCACCCCCGATCCTGCTGAAGATCGCCCCGGACCTGACCCGGCAGGAAATCGACGACATCGCCGAGGTGGCGCTGCAGTCCAAGATCGACGGCATCATCGTCTCGAACACAACGGTCGCCCGGCCGGCGACCCTGCGCAGCGCCAACGCGCCCGAACCGGGTGGCCTCAGCGGCAAGCCCTTGTTCGAGCCCTCGACCGCGGTGCTGGCCGAGATCTATCGCCGCACCCAGGGCCGCATCCCCCTGGTCGGCGTCGGCGGCGTGTCGTCGGGCGAGGATGCCTATGCCAAGATCCGGGCCGGCGCCTCGCTGGTGCAGCTCTATTCGGCACTGGTCTATCAAGGACCGGCGCTGATCGCGCGGATCAAGCGCGACCTGCTGGTCTGCCTGAAGCGCGACGGCTTTTCCCATGTGGCCGAAGCGGTCGGCAGCGGCGCCGGCCGCGTGGTCTCGGGCGCCGATCGCCTGGGCGCGCGGGACGGCGCCTGACATGGCGCGCGACGATGACGAGCCGCCGGTCAAGCGCGCGGCGGTGCCGAAAGACCTGACGCCGCTGTCGGTCGACGAGCTTCAGCACTATATCGCCGGGCTCGAAGCCGAGATCGCCCGTGCCCGTGCCGCGATCTCGGCGAAACAGAGCCACCGCAGCGGTGCCGAAGGCCTGTTCAAGCGTTGACGGCGGCCCGTGTGCCTTCGCACTCGCAAAAACTTCATCAGTGCCCAGGTTCAGTTTTGCGGCAATATGCCTGTATCCTCACGCTCATGACGTGCAGGCCCTCCCCCTACCCGAATCTCACCAGGAGAAATTCATGACCAAGAGCGCCATCGTCACCGGCTCGACGAGCGGTATCGGCCTCGGCATCGCGACCGCGCTCGCGGCCGCCGGCTACAACATCATGCTGAACGGCTTCGGCGATGCGGCCGAGATCGAAAAGGTGAAGACGGGCCTCGCCCAGAAGCACGGCGTCAAGACGGCTTATTCGTCTGCCGACATGTCGAAGCCGTCCGACATCCAGAAGATGGTCGCCGACACGGTCGAGGCGTTCGGTTCGGTCGACGTGCTGGTCAACAACGCCGGCATCCAATACACGGCATTGACCGCGGATTTTCCGGACGAGAAGTGGGACGCGATCATCGCGATCAACCTGTCGGCCGCGTTCCATGCCTCAAAAGCGGCGCTGCCGCACATGAAGCAGCAGAAATGGGGCCGCATCATCAACATCGCCTCGGCCCATGGCCTGGTCGGCAGCCCGCAAAAGGTCGCCTATGTCGCCGCCAAACACGGCATCGTCGGCATGACGAAAGTCGTGGCGCTCGAATATGCCAACGACGGCATCACCTGCAACGCGATCTGCCCCGGCTGGGTGCTGACGCCGCTGGTCCAGAAGCAGATCGAGGACCGTGCCCAGAAGAACGGGACGAGCGTCGAGACCGAAAAGGACGCCATGCTGGGCGAGAAGCAGGCCATGCATAAGTTCACCACGCCGGAACATCTGGGCGGCCTCGCGGTCTACCTCTGTTCGGACAATGCCGAGACCACGACCGGCACCACGCTCTCGGTCGACGGCGGGTGGGTCGCCGAATAAAATTGATAAATTGCAAGATATTGGCGACGAATCCTTAATGCCGGACGCCTAAGTTCTCACTCGTGGCCGCGGTGGTAAGACCACATTGACGGTCGGTTGGGTACGCACATTTTGAGAGGTTTCTACTAGCCGGGATCGTTATGCGATCGAACGGATAATGGAATTCAAAAGGACATTCACGGCGGGTTCCCTAGCGGAGCCCGCCGTTTTTCTTTTGGGGCTTCCGCACCGGCATTGAGCGGCGTTTCGGGACCGGGCTAGGATGCGGGCCGATCCTCCGTCGTCCGAAAGGGGCGCCCCCAATGGCCGAGAATTACGGGCCGAAATTCGCCACCCTGGCGCTCCACGCCGGCCAGCGCCCCGATCCGACGACCGGCGCCCGCGCCGTGCCGATCTACCAGACGACCTCATTCGTATTCGGCTCCAGCGACGAGGCGGCGGCCCTGTTCAATCTGGAACAGCCGGGCCATGTCTACAGCCGGATCTCGAACCCGACCGTGTCCGTGCTCGAAGAGCGGCTGGCAGCACTCGAAGGCGGCGTCGGCGCCGTGTGCACGGCCAGCGGCCAGGCGGCATTGCACCTCGCCATCGCCACCCTGATGGGTGCCGGCAGCCATATCGTCGCCTCGGCCTCGCTCTATGGCGGCTCGACGAACCTGCTGAAACTCACTCTTCCCCGTTTCGGCATCGAAACGACATTCGTCGACCCGCGCGACCTGGATGGCTTCGCGGCGGCGATCCGGCCCGAGACGCGGCTCGTGTTCGCGGAATGCATCGGCAACCCAGGCCTGGAGGTGGCCGACCTGCCGCGCCTGTCGGCGCTGGCCCATGACCACGGGCTGCCGTTACTGGTCGACGCGACGTTCGTCACCCCCTACCTGATGCGACCGATCGCTCTCGGCGCCGATCTCGTCATGCATTCGGCGACCAAGTGGCTGGGCGGGCACGGCGTGGCGATCGGCGGCGCGATCGTGGACGGCGGCCGGTTCGATTGGGCGGCTTCCGACAAGTTCCCGACCTTGAGCGAACCTTATGCCGGCTACCACGGCATCAATTTCGCCGAGGAATATGGCCCGGCCGCCTTCATCCAGAGGGCACGCGGCGAGGGCCTCAGGGATTTCGGCGCCTGCATGAGCCCGACCAACGCATTCCAGATCCTGCAGGGTGTCGAGACCCTGCCGCTGCGCATGGCCCGTCACATGGAGAATACGGCGCGGCTGATCGCCTTCCTGTCCGGCCACGAGGCGGTCGGCTGGGTCAATCACCCGAGCCGCCCCGACCATCCGGATCATGCACTGGCGTCCGAGCTGTTGCCGCGCGGTGCCGGCTCGATCGTCAGCTTCGGCATCAAGGGCGGCCGCGCCGCGGGCAAGGCGTTCATCGACGGGCTGGGCCTTGTGTCCCACCTGGCCAACGTCGGCGATGCCAAGACCCTGGTGATCCATCCGGCGAGTACGACCCACCAGCAACTCTCGGCCGAGGATCTGGCGCGCGCCGGCATCGGCGAGGACATGATCCGCCTGTCGGTCGGACTCGAGGATACGGACGACCTGATCGCCGACCTGAGCCAGGCGCTGCGCCAGGCGCAGAAGGCGGTGTCGAAATGAGCCGCTTCACGCTCGACGGCCAGGCCGTCCAGATCGCGACCGGTGGCCAGTCGTTCGACCGCAGCCTGCCGACCCTGGTGCTGATCCATGGCGCCGGCATGGACCATACGGTCTGGGTGAACCAGGCGCGCGCGCTGGCCCATCGCGGGCGCGGCGTGCTGGCGATCGACCTGCCCGGCCATGCGGGCAGCGCCGGTCCGGCCCTGGGCACGATCGAGGCCATGGCGGGGTGGGTATGGCGGCTCCTCGACAGCCTGGGCGTGGAGCGCGCCGCGCTCGCCGGCCACAGCATGGGATCGCTCGTGGCGCTCGAAGCGGGTGCTCTGGGTGGCGACCGCACGCGCGGCCTCGCCCTGCTGGGCACGGTGCCCCGCATGGCGGTGCACCCGGCCATGCTCGAGTCGGCCGAGGCCGGCGATCATCGGGTGATCGACATGATGGTCGGCTGGAGCTTCGGGCGACAGAGCCTGCTGGGCGCCGTCGGCACGCCCGGCTCCCACTTGCCGGGCGGGGCGGAACGACTGCTGGAGCGCGGGCCGCGCCAGGTGATCGGCAGCGACCTCGCCGCCTGCGCCGCCTATGAAGGCGCGCTGGCCGCGGCCGCCCGCATTGCCTGCCCCGCCCGCGTGATTCTAGGCGCCGAGGACAAGATGACGCCGGCGGCCAAGGCGGCGCCCTTGGCATCCGCGATCGCCGGTTGCCGGACCCTGATCCTGCCGGGCGCCGGTCACATGATGATGCTGGAGTCGCCGGCACCGGTCACGGCGGCGCTGATGGAGATCGCGTGAGCATGACGAGCGCGGACAAGCCGCCGACCCGCGCGGACTATCGCTGGTTCCTGTCGATCCCGACCCGCTGGATGGACAACGACGTCTATGGCCACGTCAACAACGTGGTCTATTATTCGTATTTCGACACTGTCGTGAACAAGATGCTGATCGCGGAGCGGCTGCTCGACATCGAGCGCTCGCCCGTCATCGGGCTGTGCGTCGAGAGTCATTGCGCTTTCGCAGCGCCCTTGGCGTTTCCGGAGACGGTCGAGGCCGGCCTGCGCGTCGGGCGGCTCGGTACATCCAGCGTGCGCTATGAAATCGCCCTGTTCCGCGAGGGGATCGAGACGCCGGCGGCGACAGGCCATTTCGTCCATGTCTTCGTGGATCGAACCACCCGCCGCCCCGCACCGCTCGACGAGACCGCGCGGTCGATCCTCGGCCGCTTCATGATCGGCTGATTCCAGGGGATGACAGGGAATTTGGATGCCCTATCTTTTCCTCATGAGTGCGTGCGCCTGCCGGGCCCGGCCCGCCAATCCTCAACGTCCTTCGGGCGTGTCCGAACCTGCTGAAGCACCATGCTGAACACGGCATCGGTTACCACGGCCTTTTTCGGCCGGACCTACGACGAGGCCATGGGCCTGCTGATCGAGGCGCGCAACTACGTCGCGGTGAACGAGTTGCGGGCGCTGCCGATCCTGACGCCATCCGATCGGCTGATGTTGTGCTGCGAGACCATGCGCCTGACGACGCGACTGACCCATGTCATGGCTTGGCTGCTGGCCCAGCGGGCGGTCCATGCCGGCGAGATCACCCTCGCCGACAGCGCGGAGGAGCCTTATGCGCTGGGCGGCGCCAAGACCTGCCTGACCGTGATCGACGAGGTCGACCGGCTGGGCGATCAATGGCTGAACACGCTGCTCGATCGGTCGCACCGGCTCTATGTCCGGGTCTCGCGCCTCGACGAGATGGTGAAGCGCGAGGCGCTGCCCCAGGACGATACGGCGGGATCCGCCTGATGCGTTCGAGGGCGCAGAAATGCAAACGCGCCGGCAAGCCGGCGCGTCAGCCTTCCAGACGGCGGAAGCCGCTCAGTACTTGATGCCGAACCCACCGAAGCGCTTGTTGAAGCGCGCGAGCTGACCGCCCTGGTCGTTCAGGCGCTGCTGGCCGCCGGTCCAGGCCGGATGGGTCTTCGGATCGATGTCGAGACGCAGCGTGTCACCCGGCTTACCGTAGGTGGAACGCGTCTGATAGCTTTCGCCGTCGGTCATCACGACGGTGATCTCATGGTAGTCGGGATGAATGTCGGTCTTCATGGCATGGCTCCGCGATAAGCCGCGTCTTATAGCGGCGGCCCCGCTGCGTTGCAACTCGAATGAGGGCCGGATTGATGCCTGAGCCCGGCGCCGAATGCAAGTCCCACCCTCGTTGCGCGAAAGGCTTGCCTTGCGCGCGCCGCCGGTCGGCGCCATCTAGCTGTCCAAATCCCCCATCCGCAGAGAGACTTGGAACAGCACATGGCGACCAATCCGGCTGGCGGCAGCTCCGTTCGCGCCAAGGGACAGTTGAAGGCCCTGGCGCCGCTCTGGGGCTTCATGCGGCCCTATGGCGGGCGTTTGGCGCTGGCGGCGCTCTGTCTGCTGCTGGCCGCGGCATCGGTCTTGATATTGGGCCAGGGCGTGCGTCATCTGGTCGACTGGGGTTTCAACGACGCCAGCGGCCGGCGCCTCGACCAGGCGGCGATCGGCATGGCGCTGATCGTGGTCGTGCTGGCCGGCGCCACCGCCGGTCGCTTCTACCTGGTGTCCTGGCTGGGCGAGCGGGTCTCGGCCGACATCCGGCGCGCCGTGTTCGATCGCGTGCTGAGCCTGTCGCCGGCCTTCTTCGAGACGACCCGGACCGGCGAGATCCTGACCCGGCTGACCTCGGACACGACGCTGATCCAGACCGTGGTCGGCAGCAGCATTTCGCAGTGGCTGCGCAATGCGCTGATGTTCGTGGGCGCGCTCGCCATGCTGGTGGCATCCAGTCCCAAGCTCGCCAGCGTCGTGCTGCTGCTGGTGCCCTGCGTGCTGGTGCCGATCATCCTGTTCGGCCGGCGCGAAAAGCGCCTGTCGCGCGCGGCGCAGGACCGGATCGCCGACGTTGGCGCCTATGCCGAAGAGACGATCAACGCCATCCGCACCGTGCAGGCCTTCACCCATGAGGCGGTCGACCGCCAACGCTTCGCCGATCACGTCGGCGCCGCGCTCGGATCCGCCGAGAAGCGCATCGCGACGCGGGCGCGCCTGCTGCTGCTGGTCATAGCACTTGCGTTCGGCGCCATCACGGCCGTGCTGTGGATCGGCGGCCACGAGGTCCTGGCCGGCAGTATGACCCCGGGCGACCTCACCGCCTTCGTGCTCTATGCCGTGCTGGTCGCCAGTGCCGGCGCCAGCCTCAGCGAGCTGTGGGGCGACGTGCAGCGTGCCGCCGGGGCGGCCGAGCGGTTGATGGAACTGATCCAGGAAGTGCCCGGGATCGCGGCGCCCCCGGTGCCTGTACCGCTGCCGACCCCGCCACGCGGCGAGGTCTCGTTCCGCGACGTCACGTTCCATTACCCCGCCCGCCCGGACCGGTCCGCCCTCGACGGCCTGAGCTTCGACGTCGCGCCGGGCGAGACCGTGGCGCTGGTCGGCCCTTCCGGTGCCGGCAAGACGACTTTGTTCCAGCTGCTGCTGCGGTCCTACGATCCGGCCCAAGGTGCCGTGTTCATCGATGGCGTCGATCTCAAATCAGCCGATCCAACCGAGGTCCGGCGTCGTATCGGCGTGGTCGCCCAGGAACCGGTCGTGTTCGGCGCCGACGCTTGGGAGAACATCCGATATGGCCGGCCAGAGGCGTCGGACGCGGAGGTGCGCGCCGCCGCCGACGCGGCGCTGGCCAGCGAATTCCTCGACAAGCTGCCCAATGGTTTCGATACGTTCCTGGGCGAAAAGGGCGTCCGCCTGTCGGGTGGCCAGCGCCAGCGCCTGGCCATCGCGCGCGCCATCCTGCGCGATCCGGCGATCCTGCTGCTGGACGAGGCGACCAGCGCGCTCGACGCCGAGTCCGAGCGCACGGTGCAACTGGCGCTCGAACGCCTGTCCAAGGGCCGCACGACGCTGGTCATCGCGCATCGCCTGGCGACGGTGCTGTCGGCCGACCGCATCGTCGTCATCGACCAGGGCAAGGTCGTCGCCACCGGCACCCATGACAGCCTGGTCCGCGAACACGGCCTGTACGCCCGACTGGCGGCCCTGCAATTCGGCGAACCGACGATCGCTGCGCAGTAGGAAGTGATCGGCCTGGTCATCGAGATGCCGAGATCGCGTGGGCGGCGAGGACTTCGCTTGCACTCTCGAAAGCATCGAGGTCCCTTTCAGGGAATTGCCCGGAGGGCCGGTACCGGGCTAGCCTCGTCGCCGCTCGAATTCCGAAGGGACCGCCATGACGATCGCCCACCCCTTGCTGTCTTTCGTCCTGGCGGCGGGTCTGATGACCATCACGCCCGGCCTCGACACGGCGATCGTGCTGCGGACCGCCACCACCGAGGGCGCGGCGCGCGCAGTGCAGGTGGCATTCGGCGTCGTGATGGGTTGCCTGATCTGGGGCGGTGCGGTGGCACTGGGCCTGGGCGCGCTGATCGCCCAGTCAGAGGTGGCGTTCACGGTGCTGAAATGGCTGGGCGTCGGCTATCTGGCCTGGATGGGACTGCAACTGATCCTGCATCCGCGAACCGGTTTTTCGACGGCCGCCACCAGCGGGTCGCGCCTGGACGGCGGCCGCTCGAACTGGTTCTGGAAGGGGATGGCGCAGAACCTGCTGAACCCGAAGGTCGGTGTATTCTACGTCTCGTTCCTGCCGCAGTTCGTGCCACCCGACGTGTCCGTGGCACCCTATACCTTCCTACTGGCGGCGATCCATGGCGCCCTCGGGCTCGCGTGGTTCGCGGCATTGCTCGTCGCCACGCGGCCCCTGGTCCGGGTGCTGCAGCGGCCCAGCGTCATCAGGATGCTGGACCGGCTGACCGGCATCGTCTTCATCGGTTTCGGGGTCAAGCTCGCGCTGTCCCGACGCTGAACCCCGACGGCTAGGCCGCCGATCCGATCCGCAGCATGCGCTCGGCGACATAGCGTTCCAAGGCCGGGACCGATCCCGACGGATCGGCCAGGGCAACGTAACTGTCCGGCCGCAGCAGATAGAGCGCGTCGCGGGCAATGCCGGCCGCGTCATGTTCCGGCCGCCATTCGAACCGGTGCAGCGGCAGGTCGTGGGCAGCACACCAGGCGGCCAGGTCAGGCGCCGGCGTACCGTAGACATGGACTTGCCAGTTCATGGCGGTCAGCGGGTCGAAATTGTCCCGCCCGTCGACCGAGACCCAGGGCAGGCGATCGCCGCCATGGACATGCCCGGCCGTTCCGATGCTGAGCGGCCCCCCGCGATAGTTGAGCGTGATCTGAGCCACGGTCCGGAATAGATATTCGCGTGCGGCGTCCAACCCGATGACGGCGGGGATCAGCAGCGGCGCCACACGGGTGCGCAGGATATCGGAAATCCGGCCCTCGGCCGTGGCGAAGCTGAACACCCGATCGGTCGTCGCGACGAGGCGGCGGGCGAAGCCGATCCTTTCGGCCTCGTAGCTGTCGAGCAGATCGTCCTGCGCCCGCCCGCCGAGGACCGCTGCGAGCTTCCAGGCCAGGTTGATCGCGTCGCCGATGCCGGTGTTCATGCCCTGGCCGCCGGCCGGGCTGTGGATATGCGCGGCGTCGCCCAGCAGGAATGCCCGCCCCCGGCGGAACCGCTCGGTCACCCGGTGGTGCACGTGGTAGGTCGAGAACCAGTTCACCCGACGGACGTCGATCTTCAGGTGCTTGATCGCCCGGTCGCTGACGTCCTCGAACTTCAGCGTCTCCGGATGGTCCGCCCGGTCGTCGCGCACGGTGCCGATCAGGCGGGCGCGCCCGGTGCCGGCAAGGGGGAACAGCGCCAGGAAATCGGCCTCGTCCAGATCGAGGTGGAATTCGCCGTCAAGCGCCGGGCCGGCCGCCTCGACGTCGGCGACATAGAACAGTTGCCGATAGGTGCCCCCCGGAAAACCGGCGCCGATCGTCTCGCGGACCCGGGAGCGCGCGCCGTCGCAGCCGGCGACATAGGTCGCCGTGCATGCCTGCTCGGCGCCATCCGGACCGCGCAGCCGGGCCGTGACCGACCCGTCCGCGTCGTCGAAGCCCAGAAGTTCGGTCCGCCGCTCCACCATGACGCCCAGGGCCTCGAGCCGCTCGATCAACAGGCGTTCATGCTGGTCCTGGGGAAAGATCAGCAGGAAGGAATAGGGCGTCAGGTCCGCGCCGACATGCTCGAACGGCATGCGCGCCGCCCGGGCGCCGCGGACCCATAGATTGACCGCCGGGGTCTTGTGCCCCCGCGCCACGACCTCGTCGGAGAGATCGAGCTGGCGATAGAGTTCCAGGGTCCGGGCCTGCACGGCCAGGGCTCGGGACGTCGTGCCCGGTTCCGCCGTCTTGTCGATGATGCGGACCTTGACGCCGAGCTTCGTCAGCCACAAGGCCAGCACCAGTCCCGTGGGACCGGCGCCGACGATCAGAACATCGCTGCGAGTCATCTTACGCTCCATCCATGCGTTGGCTGCGCCGGGCCCGTTCCCGACCTATGGTGCCGCCTTCGGGTTCGCCATGCCGTGCAGAACGACGCTGGCGTGCTGCTGCGCCAGGGTCGGCAGATCCGGAAGATCGGTCCCGACGGCGCCGAAGGTTTCGCGGAACAGCATCGCCATCACGACCGGCCCGGCGAGCGAGAAGGCGTAGAGGCGCGGATCGCCCGCCCCCACCTCGCCCCGCCCCTGGGCACGCGCCACGAAGCCGGCCAGCATGCCGATGGCGGGGCCGACGACATCGTCGTGCCAGATCTGCGCGAGGTCGGGGAAATTGCGCGATTCCCCGATCACCGTCTTGACCACCGCCGGCAACCGGCCCGTCCCGATCATCCGGGCCATCCGATCGAGGATCATCGGAACCAGGCGGACAAAGGGGCCGTCGAAGGCTTCCGCGGCGGCCCGGACGGCCTCGAGATTGGGCGCCACCGCCGTGCGCACCACCGCGCGGAAGATTTCTTCCTTGGTCTCGAAATAAAGATACAGCGCGCCTTTCGACAGGCCGGCGCGCCGCGCGATCTCGTCCAGCTTCGCCCCTGCGAAGCCATTGTCCGCAAACACATCCAGCGCCGCGTCGATGATCTCGCCCGACCGCGCCGTCTTGCGCCGGCGCCATTTCGGGGGATCATCCACCATCGCGAGCGCCTTAATAACTATCCAGTCAGTTATTAATGCGCCGGCGATGATGCCGGGTCAAGCCTCGATTTCCAATTGGCCGGACGAAACTGCGCCGCTCGACAAACACAGCAAGGGCGGTCGCCTTTGATCTAATTTGATAGCCATATGATTGGGAGCCCGGCCATATTCCGCGGGTCTCCGCCGTTTGCAGGGCGATTTCAAGACCTTGGACAACCGAGAACGATGGGGCTTGGGTTTCCATGATCGATTCTGACAGCGTGTTGATTTTCGGCGACTTTCGCCTGTTTCCGGGCCGGCGACAGCTGTTCGACGAAACGGGGCCCGTCCGGATCGGCAGCCATGCCTTCGATCTCCTGCTCGCCTTGCTCGAACGGCGCGACCAGATCGTGGAAAAGGAGACGCTGAAGCGCCTCGTCTGGGCAGACACGCTGCTGGTCGAGGACCATAACCTGGCCGTGGCGCTGTCGACTCTGCGCCGGACGCTCGGCGATTCCAGCCTGTCGCCGCGCTACATCGCGACGGTCTCGGGGCGCGGCTACCGGTTCATCGCGCCGGTCGATATGCAAACGCCCCACCGGCAAGCACCCGCCACGCCTACCGTCAGCCACAATCTGCAGGCCCCCTTGACCCGCCTGATCGGGCGCGCGGCCGACATGGCCGAGACGGTACGGAAATTGTCCGAGGGACGGATCGTCACCCTGGTCGGCGAAGGCGGCGTCGGCAAGACCCGCGTGGCACTGGCCGTAGCGGAGCGGTTCGTGCAGCAACGGAGCGACGGGGTCTGGTTCGTGGAACTGGCGCCGATCCGCGATCCGGCACTGGTCGCCACCGCGATCGGCGCTGCGATCGGCCTGCCGACGGCCTCCCAATCCGACGCGCTGTTCAATCACCTGGCGGATCTTCACGCGATGCTCGTGCTCGATAATTGCGAGCATCTGCTGGCCGCGACCGCGGCCTTGGCAGAGGAGATCCTGGCCCGCTGTCCGCAGATCCGGATCCTGGCGACGAGCCGGGAGCCATTGCAGATCGAGGGCGAACGACGCCATCGGCTGGCCGGCCTGCCGGTTCCGTCGCGCACGGCCCCCCAAAGCACGGCCGACATCCTGGGTTGCGCCGCCGTGGAACTGCTGCTGGACCGGATGCCGGAAACGCTCGACGCGTTCCAGCCTGATGAGACCACGACCAGGGCGCTTGCGGAAATCTGCCAGCGCCTCGACGGCATTCCGCTGGCGATCGAACTGGCTGCGGCCCGCGTGCCCGGGCTGGGCGTGGCAGAACTCGCGAGCAGGCTCGACCAGCGCTTCCGAATCCTGACCCAGGGGCGGCGCACCGCGCCGTCGCGCCAGCAGACGCTGCTCGCGACCATGGAATGGAGCCACGACCTGCTCTCGCCGGCCGAGCAGGTCGTCCTGCGCCGCCTGTCGGTCTTCGCCGGCGGCTATACGCTCGCGGCAGCGGAGGCCATCGTTCCGGGCGGCAGCCTGTCCGGGGCCGCCGTGGCGAACCTGATGGCGAGCCTGGTCGATAAATCGCTGATCATGTCGCACGCGAGCGAGGGCCATGCGCGATACGAACTGCTCGAAACCGTCCGCGTCTTCGCCGCCGATAAGCTCGATCATGCCCGTGAGACCGCGCAACTCGCCCGCGCCCACGCGCATTATTATCGCGGCCTGTTCCACGACAAATACGGTCGCCGCCCGGCACCGATCGACGACGCCTGGCTGCGGACCCACAAGCGGGAAATCGAGAATGTCCGCGTGGCCCTCGACTGGGCCTTCGGTCCGGCCGGCGATCCGGAAGTCGGCATCGGCCTGGCAAGCACGACGTCGCGGCTATGGATCTGGCTCGGCCTCGAAAGCGAGGCGACCGGCCGGCTCATGAAGGCACTCGATTTCGCCGGTCCGTCCGTGCCGGTCGCCGAGAGCGCCAGGCTTCATCGAGCCGCAGCCGCCTTCGTGCGAAACGCCGGCAATGTCGCGCTGGCGCGCCGGCTGATCGAGGTGGCGATCGCGCATTACCGCGAAGCGGACGACCGCCTGTGGCTGGGTCATGCCTTGATCACCAAGGCCGAAATTCTGGCCTTCCACGGCACCGCGACCGAGGCCGAAGCGATCGCCCGGGAAGGCCTGGCACTGATCGACGAGGACGAGCCGTTCCTCTGCGGTCTGGGCCTGATGGTCCTCGCCCATATCGCGTTCGCCGATCGGCGCCCGGCGGAAGCCAAGGCCGCCATGGACAAGGCGCTACTGTTCTATCGGCGAGCGGACTGCGGATCGGACGAGGCCGTGGCACTCACCAACCTGTCCGACTGCCTGCTGTCGGTCGGCCGCCTCGACGACGCCGTGACCTGTGCCAGGGCCGCGGTCGAACGTTTCCGACAACTGAACGACAAGGGCTACATCGGCCTTGCGATGGTGAACCTGACGGCCGGCCTCGCCGCGAAGGGTGAACTGGACGCGGCGTTGGCGACGGCAACCGAAGCGATGCCGATGGTGCGCAACTCGCCCTGGCTGCGTCACCTGCTGGACCATCTGGCACTGTTGCACTGCCTCGGCGGAGCGGAGCAGATCGCGGCCGGGCTCGCCGGCGTCGCGGACCGCCTGTGCGCCCCGCAAGGCGGCGTCAGGGAAGGCACCGAAGCGCGATCCTATGGGCGGTTGATGGGCATGCTTTCGCGGCGCCACTCGCCGGAAACGGTGCGGGAACTGATGCTGGAGGGAGCCGGCTGGAGCCGGGACCAGGCAATCGATGCCGCACTCTCCGGCGAATTGCCCGGCCGACCGCGCGAACCAGCCGTACCGGTCGCCCTGACGGTCTGAAACCTCCGCCGTCGTTCCCACGAAGGCGAGAGCGACGGGGCGGGAGCTACGGCGACGGACCGCGCGGGAGCCCGGTCACGCGTGACCGGGCCCGACGTCGAGCAGGGGCCCGGCGGCCTCGGCGAACTGGACCTGCACCACGTCCGGGCCGAGCGCTTCCAGGAAGTCGCGCGGATCGAATATTTCGGCGAGCGACCGCACCCCCGCCATGCCCGAAGCCTTTCCGGCAAGGAGCCGTTGGGCGGCTTCGACGATGATCGGCGCGCTGACCGCATAGATATCGCGCCCCGTAGCGGTCGCCCGACGATGGCGGGCATCGCTGCGCACCAGTACATCCATGGCGAATTGCTGCGACGACCGGCCGCTGTCGTCGCTCGGCACGGGCTGCGGTGTCTTCGGATCGTCGAGGTCGTGTAAGGGAGCCCGGTTGATCCAGGACAGGATTGTTTCTGCCCGAATATGATTGGCGAGGGTGATCGTCTCGCTGAATGGCTGCATGACCATTTCCTGGCGCCCGAACGGCGCCGGAAAGGTCCAGTTGCCCTGCAATGCCGGCACTTCGACCGGGACCAGCCGGCCGTTCCGCTGAACGAGCCGGCGGGCGACGTTGCGGGCACCGGTCACCCGCGTTCCTTCGGTCGGATGCCAGCTGTCCAGCGCCACCGCCACGGCGATCTCATCGACCCGCTCGAAGGATGCGGCTGCCGCGCTGGCCAGCAAATCCGCCAGCCCGCCATAGAAGGCGGCCGCGGGCAACAGCACGATCCCTGCCCTGCGGGCCGCATCGTCCCGTTCCGCGATGATGGTCTGCACCGTCACCTGCTCGGCAGTCACATCCAGGTAGGGAATTCCGGCGCGCAACGCGGCGTCGATGACGGGAAGTGCGGTATCGAGGAATGGCCCAGCGCAATTGATGACGGCATCGGCGCCGGCCAGCGCGCCATCCAGCGACGCCGCGTCGTCGACCCGCGCGAGCCTCGCGAGATCGTTGCTGCCCCCGGCAGCGCTTGCGAGCTTGCCGGCGTCGCGACCGACCAGGATCGCCCGCAACCCGCGCCGTCTCAGTTCGTTGACGACGAAGCGTCCGGTATGGCCGGTGGCCCCGAATACGGCGATCGTCTTGTTCTGCATCATGATTTTCCCCCAGAAAGAACGCTACAGACCTGTCTGTAGCTATTCATGATACAGATCTGTAGCGTCGTCAACGGCTTTAGTGCTAAAATCGGGAGGAAATGTGATCGCCAGGAAATCCCGATGCCGAAACAGCAGTCTGCCGGAGCGACCGATACCGTGACCGACGTGCGTGCCCGGATCCTGGCGACGGCGAGCGCGCTGTTCTATCGGGAAGGCACACGGGCCGTGGGCGTCGACCTGATCGTGGCGCGCTCGGGCGTCGCCAAAACGAGCCTTTATCGGCATTTCAAGACGAAGGACGACCTGATCGAAGCCTTCCTGCTGGAGGAGGACCAGTCGTTCTGGCAGCAGTGGGACATGGTGGCCGCGGCCCATGTCGGCGCGCCGGACCAGGAACTCGATGCCCAACTCCAATGGCTGGGCGACCGCGTCGCCCGTGTCGGCTACCGCGGCTGCCCGCAGATCAACATCGCAGCCGAATATTCGGACGAGAGCCATCCGGCGCGCAAGGTCGCCGTGGCCCATAAGGCGGAGCTGCGGCGGCGGCTGACCGTGCTCGCCACGGCCATGAACCTGGCCCAACCCACCCGCTTTGCGTTGCAACTGGCGATCATCATCGACGGCGCGCTCAGCAGCGGCCGTGCGCTTCATGCGGAAGGACCAGCGCCGTTCCTGCAGCAGACCGCCCGCACGCTGGCGACGGCGGCACGATCCGCGGCATCCGCTAAAACTTGAGAGATGGTGCGGGCGGTCGGAATCGAACCGACACTCCTCTCGGAACCGGATTTTGAGTCCGGCGCGTCTACCAGTTCCACCACGCCCGCATCCGAGGCGACCGATCGTTCTCGTCCCGATGGGCGGAACGCGGCCACGGCCACGGCTTCGTCTTTACCGCCCCTTGGCCGGCGCTGTCAAAAGCTACCTGCTGTCGGGGAGCAGGCTTATAGCCGACCCGCCCCCGGTTTGGCGATGGGCTTTTTCGCCGGAGCTGGCGGAAGCCGCCACATGCCCGAGGCAGTCTTCCTGGATCCAGCGCCGGAGCGCGACCACGTCGGCGCAGGCCATGTTCCCGGGTGTCGCCACGAAATGATATCCGTCGCCCTGGAGCAGCGGCCCGAACGGTTGCACGAGCACGCCGCTCGCCAGCGCGTCGCGCAGCAGCAGCGGGCTCGCAATCACCGCGCCCTGGCCGGCGATGGCGGCCTGGATCGCGTGGCTCTCGTCGGTGAAGCGCGGGCCGGCGGCGACGTCCAGCCAATCGGCACCGGCCTCGCGCGCCCAGCGCCGCCAATCCGGCGTCCGCTCGGTCTGACGATGCCATTCGGCATGGAGCAGTGTCACCCGGCGCAGGTCCGCCGGTACGACAAGACCGAGCGTCGGGCTGCACAGCACGCCGAACCGCTCGTCGCCGAGAGGATGGGCAACGAGACCGGGAAACGGTCCCGTGCCATAGCGGACGGCGGCATCGGCCACGTCACCCTGAAGATCCACCGCCGCCTCCGACGCGTGCAGCCGGATCTCGAAATCGGGATAGCGCGCCCGGAATATCCCGAGTGACGGGATCAACAAGCGCTCAGTGAACAGCGGCGTCGCCGTCAAGGTGACCGCCACACGCCGGACCTGCGGATAGAGCCCGTCGATCGCCCGGGCGAAGCCAGCGAACCCATCGCGCAGGGGCGGGAACAGGGCGCGCCCCGCGGCCGTGAGGGAAACCCGGCGGATATGGCGGTCGAACAGCGTCAGGCCCAGGTCCGTCTCCAGGATCCGAATCTGGTGGCTGATCGCCGTCGGCGTGACGGCCAGCTCGGCAGCGGCCTTTCGAAAACTGAGATGTCGGGCCGCCGCCTCGAAGGCGCGCAGCGCCGCGAGTGGCGGAAGCCGACGCTGCTTCATGGATGAGGACATCTTATCTGTCGGATGAGAAATGCGAGTTTGTCCATCGCTGGTTCAGTCAATAGATCTCACGAGCCGGCATTCATGCATGAGCTGATCTTTCTCATCATACCAGGACAAGTCCCCATGGCTACGCTTCTGCACATCGACGCCAGTGCCCGCGCCGGACGTTCCGGCATCGATCGGCATGGTTCGCACACCCGGCGGCTCTCCGCCCGTTTCGTGGATCGCTGGCGCCTTGTCCGCCCGGACGACACGGTGCTGTATCGCGACGTCGGCCGATCGCCGCCCCGGCCGGTGACCGAGGACTGGATCACCGCCGCCTTCACGCCGCCGGACCGGCGCCAGCCGTGGATGCACGAGGCCCTGGCCGAAAGCGACGAACTGGTTGCGGAGGTCACGGCGGCGGACATCCTGGTGATCGGTGCCCCCATGTATAATTTCGGCATGCCGGCACCGCTCAAGGCCTGGATCGACAACATCGTCCGCGTCGGCGTCACCTTCGGCTTCGACCGCCGCCGCGAGGGCGTGCCCTATTGGCCGATGCTGGCGCCGGGCAAGCGCCTGGTCATCCTGGGGTCGCGCGGCGACCATGGCTACGACCCGGGCGGCCGGATCGCCCATCTGAACCTGGTCGAGACGGGCCTGTCCGTCCCGTTCGCCTATATCGGCCTGACCCGGGTCGACGCGATTGCTACGGAATACGACGAGTTCGCCGACGAGCGTCTCGCCGCGTCCCTCAATGCGGCCGAAACCGCGATCGACCGGCTGGCCGATCGCATCGGGGTCGACGGCTGAGCCGTCATCCGGGCGCGAGCTTCAGAACCACGATTCCGGCCAGCACGAGGGCGATGCCGCCGAGCCGCGCGGGGTCGAGCGCTTCGCCGAACAGCGTCGCGCCCATCAGCACGGTTCCGCACGCGCCGATGCCGGTCCAGACCGCATAGGCCGTACCGATCGGCAGTGCCTGCATCGCGCGTCCCAGCAGGAAGACGAAGGCACCCAGCAGCGCCAGCGACGTCAAGGTCCAGGCGGGACGGGTATAGCCCTCGGCATATTTCAGCGTGATCGCCCACGCGACGTCGAGCAGGCCCGCAGCGATCAGCGCGACCCAGGCGAGGGTGGGAGACAGCGGCGCACTCATCGGGCCGCCCTGAGAAGATAGGCGTCGTGGCGGGCGAGAAAGCCATGAAGGCGTTCGACATAGTCCACTGCGACGGCCGCGCCGACGCTGGGCCGCCGCGCCAGCGCCGCCCGCCAGTCCCGGACCTTCGGCACCGCGGCGAAGACGCCGGTGTCGGCGAGCAGGTCGAACAGATCGAAATAGCGGAAGACCGGCGCGAACGCCGCGTCGACCAGTCCGAATCGTTCGCCCGCGAAATACGGGCCGTCGCCCAAGGCCGCCTCGACCCGGGCGAATTTCGTAGCGATCGCCTGGCGCTTGCCGTCGAACACGGCCGCATCCGGAGTCGTCTCCAGGCCCCAGACGTCGCCCAGGATCGCCGAGGCGAATTCCATCCAGGCCCGATGCTGCGCCCGGGCCAGCGGATCGGCCGGGTGCAGCTTCGGACCGGGCTGCGTCTCCTCCAGGTATTCGCAGATGACGTTGCTTTCGAACAGCACCGCCTCCGACCCATCCGGCCGACCTACCCGCAACAACGGCACCTTGCCCAGCGGCGAGAGGGCCGCGAACCAGTCCGGCCGGACCGAGAGGTCGATCGTGACACGGGCGAAACCGACGCCCTTCTCCAGCAACGCGATTGCCGCCCGCTGCACGTAGGGGCAGAGGTCGTGGCTGACCAACGTCAATGCGGTCGTTTCCATGGCAGTATCTCCTGATCGTCAGGATCTGAGATGGGATGTGCCACCGCGCAACGCTTCTTGGCATTTTGCCAACCATGCTTGCATGATTGCAAATCATCGACGCGCTGCGAGGCCGGCATGGCGGATTGGAACGACCCCCGACTGGTGTTGGCACTGCAGCGCGCCGCCGGCCTGACCGGCGCGGCCAAGGCGCTGGGCATCGATCATTCGACCGCGTTCCGGCGCTTGAACGCGCTGGAGGCGAAGCTGGGCGTCCGACTGTTCGAGCGCTTGCCGGGCGGCACGTACCGGACGACCGAGGCCGGCGCGCGCATGGCGGCCGCGGCCGAGCGGATGGAAGGCGAGATGCTTGCGCTCGATCGCGAAATCGCTGGTCGAGACCATCTGCTGTCCGGCCGCCTGCGCATCACCTCGTCCGAAACGATCGCCTTTCGCGTACTGACCCGGTACCTGGCGGCGTTCCGCGCGGCCCATCCCGGCATCGTGCTCGAACTGACGGTCGACAATCGCATCCTCAGCCTGTCGCGGCGCGAGGCCGACATTGCGCTGCGCCCGACGCGCCCGAAGGAGGACGATCTGTGGGGCCGCAAGCTGGCCGACGTCGCCTGGTCGATCTATGGCACCAGAGCCTGTTTTGACGCCGCCGACGGACCGCCCGGATCGCCCGAAGACCTCGCCCGCCACGCCGTGATCGGCTGGGACGAGGCCAGCGCCGGCATCATGGCGGCGGATTGGCTGGATCGCGTGATGCCCGCGACGGCGTTCGTCTATCGGACCGGCAGTCTGGTCAACCAGTTCCTGGCCGCCAAGGCCGGCATCGGCCTGGCGCTTCTGCCCTGCTACCTGGCCGACGGCGATCCGGACCTGGTCCGGGCCGTGCCGGATCCGATCCCGGCGCTGGCCGGCGAGTTGTGGATCGTGACCCACGCCGACCTGAAAGGAACCGCCCGGGTCCGCGCATTCTTCGATCTGGTCGGCGACGGCCTCGCCCGGGAGTACGGCCTGTTCGCCGGCCGCGGCTGATTTGGGCGACGATGTCGCGCGGCTGGCGGTTGCGTCCGATACCGCGAGCCTGTTAGATGCCGCGACCGTCGCTCGAGGACGGCGGTGATCGCACAAGGACACGCATGCTTCGACGTCTCTACGACTGGCTCCTGCTCCAGGCGGGCAAGAAGAACGCAACCTGGGTCATGGCTGCCATCGCCTTCGCCGAAAGCTCGTTCTTTCCGCTGCCGCCCGACGTGCTGATGATCCCGATGATCATCGCCAACCGGCGGCGCGCCTTCTGGTATGCCACGGTCGCGACGGCCTCGTCGGTCGTCGGTGCCTATTTGGGATATGCCATCGGCTATTACCTGTTCGCGACCGTCGGCGAGCGCATCCTCGAGCTTTATGGCGCCATGCAGACGTTCGACGCGCTGCGCGAGAAATTCGTCCAGTACGGCGTCGAGATCATCGTGCTGAAGGGCATGACCCCGATCCCGTTCAAGCTGGTGACGATCGCGAGCGGCCTCGCGCGGTTCGACCTCGGCCTGTTCACGCTTGCCTGCCTGGTCTCGCGCAGCATCCGGTTCTATCTGCTGGCCCTGATCCTGTTCTTCATCGGCGAGCAGGCGCGCACCTTCATCGAAAAGCGCCTGATGCTGGTCACGACCGTTTCGGCCGTGATGCTCGTCGGTGGCGTAGTGCTGGTCAGGTTCGTTCATTTCGGCAGCTGAGAAAGCATCGGCCCCATGCGCGTCCCGCCCTTGAACGTCATCGTGCTGGCGACCTCGATCGCCGTCCTCGCCGGCGCCTGGTTCTTCCAGCTCGTCGTCGGCCTGGTCGCGTGCGAGCTGTGCCTGGCCGAGCGCTGGCCCTGGTATGCGGCCATCGTGCTGTCCGGCGCGTTCCTGGGCTTGAAGCGTCCGGAAATCGACCGCTACGCGCCGGTGCTGTTCGGCCTCTTGTTCCTGGCCGCTGCCGGCCTCGCCGCCTATCATGTCGGTGTCGAGCAGCATTGGATTGCCGGCCCTGACGCCTGCACCGTCGGCGGCAGCCACCACGCCAAGACGATCGAGGAATTGACCGCCGAAATCATGGCGGCGCCCACCGTGCGATGCGATGATATCCAATGGAGCCTGGTCGGCATCTCGCTTGCCGGCTGGGACGCGATCCTGTCGCTGGCGATGGTCGCCGCGGCCTGGGATGCGCGCCGCCGCCGGCGCCGGGCCGAAGGATATGCCGCATGACCGCCAAGCCCTCGTTGAAGCGTTATCTGCCCGGCGACCCGATCCCGGCCGACCAGGTGAAACGGATGGTCCGGGTCGACCATGCCGGCGAACATGGTGCCGCACGGATCTACGAGGGGCAGTTGGCGATCCTCGGCAAGCGGCCGGTCGGCGAGACGATCCGGCACATGGCGGCCCAGGAGCGCGAGCATCGTGCCGAATTCGACCGGATGCTGGTCGAACGCCGGGTGCGTCCGACCCTGCTGGGCCCGTTCTGGGACATGGCTGGCTATGCACTGGGTGCGGCGACCGCGCTGATGGGCGAAAAGGCCGCCATGGCCTGCACCGTCGCGGTCGAGGAAGTGATCGACGAGCACTACCAGGACCAGGTCGAGGCGCTGGGCGATGCCGAGCCCGAGTTGAAGGCGGTGATCGAGAAATTCCAGGCCGACGAACGCGAGCATCGCGACACCGGCCTCGCCCATGGCGCGGAAGCGGCGCCGGGCTACGAGGCGCTGTCGGCCGTGATCAAGGCCGGCTCGCGCCTGGCGATCTGGATGGCGACACGGATCTGATGCGATGACGGAACTCGTGCTCTACGGCAACCGGGAATCCGGCCACGCCTATAAGGTGAAGCTGTTCCTGTCGCTGGCCGGGCTGGCCCATCGTTATGTCGCGGTCGACCTGATGACGCCGCGCGCCCAACGGCCGGAGGATTTCCGTGCCGTCGCCAAGTTCGGCGAGGTGCCGGTGCTGCTGATCGACGGCCGGCCGCACGTGCAGTCGGATGCGATCTTGCTGCACCTATCGCGGATGATCGGCAAATTCGACGGCGGCGGCGATCCGGCTGTGCTGGAATGGCATTTCTGGGTGGCGAACCGGATCAATCTCGCGGTGCCGAACCTGCGCTTCTACCGGCATTTCCCGACGGGGGGCTCGGCGGGCGCCATCGACTGGCTGAACGCCCGCGCGCGGTTCGATCTCGACCGGATGAACCAGGAACTGTCGGAGAGACCGTTCCTGGCCGGCGATACGGTGACGACCGCCGACATCTCCGCCTGCGGCTATCTGTTCTGGCTCGACCAGGCCGGCCTCGATATTGCCGACTGGCCGGCCGTGGGCACATGGCTCGACCGCATCCGCGCACTCCCGGGCTGGGCGGCACCGTACGATCTGCAGGGATAGCACCATCTGCTGGGCGTAGGGCAGCCCTGCCCCAAACGGTTAGCATCTTGTCTTGCCGAAATTCCGCCACATTTCTAATGAGCAGGAAATGAGATCAAGGTGGGAGACCCGCCATGACGTGGCTAGAAATCGGCTTGGGTTGGATCGTGCTTTCCATCGGCTTGCCGGTACTCTACGGCTGGCGCCATGCGCAGATGAAAGACTATCGGCAGAAGCTGGCGACTGCCCGGTCGCGCTTTCATCGTTTCCACTTCGGCCATCCTTTGCCGCCGACGGGGCATTGAACTCCGGATCTTCGGCTATTCGCCCGTTTCGGGCTCCCGACAGACCAGTTTGAAGCCGGAGAGAACGCCGAGCGGCCGGCGCATCAGGCGCCCGTTGCGGATATCGATCGTCCAATAGGCCGCGGTGTTCGGATGGCCGTCCCGTCGCACGCCGAAACCATGATCGTCGCCCTCGCCGCCAAGCGTGCATTGCAGGAACGACATTCCCGCGTCGGCGTCCGGCAGCGCCACCACGTCCGCCACCCGGCACGTATTGGGATCGTTGCCGGCGAGTAGCAGGAAGGCGAAGCGCGTGCCGTCGGTTTCGAACGGGGCGACGATGGCGCCCGGCGTCACGACCGGCAGGTAACCCTTGATCCGGGTGAAATCGGGAAAGGGCGTCGCGGGCGCCCGGCCGCAGGGTTTTCCGATCCAGGCCCGCGCGATCTCGAGCGATGCCGACGGTGTCGGAAAGGGCCGGGTTTCGTCATAGGCGGCCGGGCTCGCCGCCTTCAGGCCCTGGTCGAGCACCGCCCTGTCGCGCGACGCGTAGGCCGTTTCCAGACAGGCCGCATCGGGGCAGCGGTTCCTGATCGTCCTCAACCAGCGATCTTCGTCTGCCGCGAGCGCCTTTTGATCCGTGCCGCCCTGGTGGAGCGTGGCCGCGTAATCGATGGCGAGCTTGCGATCCCAGGCCGCCAACTCCGGCGTGGCGCAGATCAGCCTGTTCACGTCGGACGTGACCCGGGCGCAATCGAAGCTCGGACCGTCCCCCTTGGCATCATCCTGGGCATGCGCCGTTGCAAATGGCAGGACGGCCGCGACCATTGCAATCAGACTGAGCGGGCTGCCGAACCGATCCATCCAGCGCCGCCAACCAGATGCCGCGCGATCCTTACGGCGGTACGGCATCACGTCAGTGCACCGTCTGCAGAATGAAGTCGATGAAGGCCCGCACCTTCGCCGGCGGCAGGTGCCGCGACGGGTGCAGCGCATAGAGCGGAAATCGTTCGCCCGGCCAATCGGGAAACAGTTCGACCAGCCGACCCTGGTCGATCAGGTCTTGCATGCCGAGCGCCATCACCTGGGCGACCCCGGTGCCGGCGACGCATTCGCCGAGCATGGTGCCGACATCGCTCAGCAACAGGCGTCCCGTCGTCTTCACGGCCAGCATCTTGCCCGTCTTGTGGAATTCCCAAGGAAAGGCCCGGTCGGTCGCCGGGTTGCGGAACTGGATGCAGGCGTGGCCGGTGAGGTCGTTCGGATGCTTCGGGCGGCCATGCCGTTCGAGATAGGCCGGCGACGCCACCGTGAGGATTCTGGTCTCGATCAGCTTGCGCGCAGCCGGCGAGGATGCCAGCGGCTCGCCGAAACGCATGGCGACGTCGATGCCGTCGGCCACCAGGTCGCCGGCTCGTTCCCGCGTCGTCAACTCCAGGGAAAGCGCCGGATGGCGCTCGAGAAATCGGCCGAAATGCCCGGCCAGGACCAGCCGCGAGAAATATGGGTCGAGATCCACGCGCAAGCGACCGCGCACGGTGCCGGACGCACCCGACGCGGCGATCGCCGCGTCCTCGATGCCCACGAGCAGCGGGCCGACCTGCTCGTAGAATCGCCGCCCCTCGTCGGTCAAGGTAACGGACCTGGTCGTGCGATCGAGCAACCGCACGCCGACCCGTGCTTCCAGCCGGGCGACCGCGCGGCTGATGCCGGACGCCGTGATACCCAATGCCTCGGCCGCCCGCACGAAGCTGCCGCCCTCGACGATTGCCGCCAAGACGCCGACTCCGGCCAGCAGCCGTCCATCGAACGCCATCGCCACCCCATGATTTTCAGTCAGCAATGATGCGATGGAGGCGCACCCGAGTCAAAGGCGGCCTGATCCGCCCCCCCCCCGGATCGGATCAGGTCGACCGGCGCCGCAGCGCCAGCAGACCCAGCAGGCCGGTGCCGAAGGCGAGCGCCGTCACCGGTTCCGGCACCGTCGCGGCATCGACGTAAGTGTAGGTCAGGACGCCGTGTCCGCTGAACGACGTCAGGTCCGACCCCGAGCCGGGCAAGCCGTCGCCGGTCACGAAGCCGTAGCCGGCCAGCAGCTGCGACCCCGAAACCGCCGTGATAAAGGCGCCGATGTCGCTAAAATCGAA
>NZ_DASZBY010000003.1:0-41691 GCF_035943795.1 Aliidongia sp.
CCGACGCTACGACGCGCTCGCGAAGATCACTCGAATAGGGACAAGCCATGACTGCTGGCCTCCGTCTCCAGCAGTCATGTTGAATCAGATTTTCGAGCCGGGGGGAATCCCGATTCAGCTAAGAACGAACGCGCTCTAGTCACGCGGCGAACCCCGATACGCGAGCGGTTTCCGCGGCGGTCAGCGGCCGGCGGCGGGCGAACGCCCCGTTCGGGGCGGGATGGTCGGTCCGATAGTGGCCGCCGCGGCTCTCCGTTCGGTCGAGCGCGGCGGTCGCCATCATCAGCGCCACCAGCGCCGGCGCGGCGGCGGCGGTCCGACGGCGGGCGATCGGTGCCAGGCCCCGGATCGCCCGGGCCAGGCCGGTCTCGTCGCGCAGAACGCCCACATGGGCGCCCAGCAGCCGGCGGATTTCGGCCAAGCCATCGGGATCGGCCGGCAGCACCGCCGGCACCGCGGCCGACGATACCGGTCTGGAATGCTCCCGATCGGCCATGTCGCACGCTGCGGCCTGCGCCATCACGACGGCTTCCAGCAACGAATTGGAGGCGAGCCGGTTGGCGCCATGCAGACCGGTCGACGCGCATTCGCCAGCGGCCCAAAGGCCGTCGAGCGCCGTGCGCCCACGCCCGTCGGTCATGATGCCGCCCATGTGATAATGGGCAGCTGGCCGCACCGGGATCGCCATGGTCGCGGGATCGATGCCCGCCGCGCGACAGACTGCCGTTACCGCCGGAAACCTGCTGAGAAAGCGAGAGCCAATCGCGTCCCGCCCGTCGAGGAAGACGCGATGGCCCGCCTCGAGTTCAGCCCAGATCGCCCGGGCGACCACGTCGCGCGGCGCCAGTTCGGCGCGCGGCACGGCGGCCATGAAGCGTCGCCCGGTTTCGTCGATCAGGATCGCGCCGTCGCCGCGCAACGCCTCGCTGGCGAGCGGCATGGGATCGGCACCGATGTCGATCGCGGTCGGATGGAACTGCATGAATTCGAGATCGACCAGCGGCACGCCGGCCCCGGCCGCCAGGGCCAGGCCCTGCCCGATCGCACCCAGCGGGTTGGTGGTATGGCGCCAGAGCCCGCCGAGGCCGCCGGTCGCGAGCAGGACGCGGCCGGTTGGTAGCACGAAAGCTCGGCCGTCCTGGGCGAGTGCCATCCCTTCGACGCGGGAGCCGGCGACCAGCCGATACGCCTCGGTCGCTTCGAGCACGGTGATGGACGGCGTCGCCCGTACCGCGGCGATGACGGCTTTCATGATCTCGCGTCCGGACGTGTCGCCGCCGATATGCAGCACGCGTGGCCGACCGTGCGCCGCCTCCAGGCTCGCCAGCAGGCGACCTTCGCCATCCCGGTCGAACGGCACGCCGCAGCGGAGCAGTTCTTCGACGGCTGCAGGAGCGGCCTCGACGATCTGCCCGACCATCGCCGGATCGCACAGGCCGGCACCGGCCGCGATCGTATCCGCAGCATGCAGTGCCGGCGTGTCGCCCGGCAGGATGGCCGCGGCGAGACCGCCCAACGCCCAGCCGCTCGCCGCCCCCGTGCCGAGTGGCGCCTTGGTCACGACCACGACCGGACGTGGCGCCAAGCTGAGCGCAGCCATGAGGCCGGCGAGACCGGCGCCCACGATGACCGGACGGCCGGCGAGCCCCTGTGGATCGATGGTCATGGCAACTTCACCCGATCGCGATCATGCGTTCGACCGAGCGGCGCGCCCGGTCGGCCAGTTCGGCCGGGATCGTCACCGCATGGCTCATGGTTTCCAGCGCATGACGGATCTTGGGCAGGGTGATGCGCCTCATGTGCGGGCACAGGTTGCACGGCCGCACGAACTCGATGTCGGGATAGTCGACCGACACATTGTCGGCCATCGAGCATTCGGTGACGAGCGCCACCCGCGCCGGCCGATGGCTCCCGACATAGCCGACCATCGCCGCGGTCGACCCGGCGAAATCGGCAGCCTCGACCACCTCGCGCGGGCATTCCGGATGGGCCAGCACGACCACGCCCGGATGGCTCTGGCGCAAGGTCGCGATGTCGGCGGCGGTGAAGCGCTCATGCACCTCGCACTGCCCCGCCCAGGCGATGATCTCGACCTTGGTTTCCGCCGCGACGTTCTGGGCCAGGTATCGGTCGGGCAGCATGATGACGCGCGGCACCCCCAGGCTTTCGACCACCTTCACCGCATTGCCCGAGGTGCAGCAGATGTCGGACTCCGCCTTCACCTCGGCCGAGGTATTCACATAGGCCACGACCGGCACGCCCGGATAGCGCTCGCGCAGCAGCCGCACGTCGGCGCCGGTGATCGAGGCGGCCAGCGAGCACCCCGCCGCCGGATCGGGAATGAGCACAGTGCGGCCGGGATTGAGCAGCTTCGCCGTCTCGGCCATGAAATGCACGCCGGCCAGCACGATCACGTCGGCCCTGACACGGACCGCCTCGCGCGCGAGCGCCAGCGAATCGCCGACGATGTCGGCGACGCCGTGGAAGATCTCCGGCGTCTGGTAGTTGTGCGCGAGCACGATGGCGTTGCGCTCGCGCTTCAGCCGTTCGATCGCGGCGATATCCTCGGCGAAGAACGGCCACTCCAGCGGCGGAATGAACCGGGCCAACCGGTCTTGAAGTGAAGTGCTGTCGGTGGGAGCAGGCAAAGTCGGCATCGCGGACTCCTTTATACTCGTTTGGAGCATTTCTGGGGAGAAAAAGAGCCGGAACGATCCGGCCGACTTATGCTACTCATGAGTATAAATGGTTTGTCAACCGTCTCCGCCGCCAAGGCGGTCGGGTCAGACGGTACGCGACAGCGGCAGCTTGGTGCCGGACACGGCACGCTCCGCCAGGATCTCGCGGCGAAAACGCACCAGCTTGGCGGGGCGGCCGCCGGTGCCGGCCTCGATCTCGCCGGTCTCTTCGACCAACCCTTCGCCCTCGATGAACCGGCGGAAATTCTGCTTGTGCAGGCGGCGGCCGGCCAACGCCTCGACCGAGCGCTGCAGGTGCAGCAGGGTAAAGGCCGCGGGCAGCAGCTCGAACACGACCGGTCGGTATTTGATCTTGGCACGCAGGCGGGCGATGCCTGTCGCCAGGATGCGCCGATGGTCGTGCTCCATCGCCTCGCCCGGGACCAGCCGGTCGGTCGGGACCGGACGGGTCCGGGCGGCTTCCGGCACGAGGCCCGCCTCGTACAGCAACTCGAACCGCTGCAGCACCAGATCCTCGTTCCAGCTGCGCTCGGTAGCGCCGAAGGTGACGGCGGCACGCTGGCTGCGCTGGCGGCGGACGGCAGGATCCGCCGCTTCCTCTGCCCAGGCGGCGAGGCGGGGCAGGATGAGTTCGACGACCAGCCGGTTCGGCCCGCCGCGCCAATCCTCCCACGGCAGATAGCGATACCAGTTCTGCCAGCCGGCGCCCGGTCGCGAGCCGCCGACCTCGCGGGCCAGGCCGAGATAGCTGAGCGAGATGACCCGCTCGATATGCCCTGGCGTCCGGTCGCGGTCGGCGAAGGTATAAAGCTGTTCGACATAGCCCAGCGGCTGACGGGTCTGCGCCTCGACCCAGGCGCGCAGGCCCAGCTCGAGCGTGCGATGATCCGGCTCGAACGGTCCCGACGGCAACGCGCCTCCGGCACCGACCACGAGTACGCGCGGCTCGTCCGCCGTGACCGCAACCACGACGGCGCTCAGTTCGAGCCGCAAGGGCTCAGAAGCCGGATCGATCGGAGGCATCGCGCCCTTCATTTGAATACCAACGGTATTCTATCCGACCCGAACCTCCGGACCAAGCACGCAGGGGCGGCCCGAGCCACCGCCCCCGTGCCGGAGCTAGATCAGATCGCCCAAGGTCAGTGGCACGTCATGGGAAGCACCCCCGTCCTGCATGACCCGGAGCGTCAGCGTCGTTCCCGGAGCGCCCTTGAACTTTTCGCGCAGGTCGCTGAGCGGGATGTCGGACGATGGTGTGCCATCGACCGCGACGATGCGGTCGCCGGCCTTGAAGCCCGCCGTCTCGCCGCCGCTTCCGGCCGTCACGTCGGCGATCGACACATTGCCATCCGGCTCGCGCATCAGCCACAGCCCGGAACGGTCGAACAGGTCGGCCGTGTCGAAGGCGGCATTCGGCTGCAGGTAGAGCACCTGATGACCATAGTCGAGCGTCAGCGTGAAGCGCCGCAGCAGATCGCCGCCAATGTTGCCGGCGGTCCGGGCCGCGGCACCGACGCCGCGCGTGCCGCCGGCGATCAGGGTTACCGGCTGCTTCAGGATGATCGAGCCGATCTTGAACTCGTCGGCCCGCGCCAGCAATTCCCGGGCGGGACCGCCCAGGCCATAGCCGGCCGTCGCCAGGCGCGTCGCATGATAGCGTTCGGTCAGATGGTTGGCCTCGGCGAACGGCCCCATCACGGTCAGCGCCGAGCGGGCCCCGGTATCGATCTCGAATTCACCGGAAACGCCGTCGATCGACGCCTCGATCATCGGGATATGCTCGTCGAACTTGAACGGAACGGCAACGGCACCCGCCGGCGGCTTGAAGGCAGAGGGCCGGGTCAGCGTCATCTCGCCCTTGGCATAGTCGATCGTCATGACCGTCCGCTTCGGGATCTCATAGCCCAGCAGACCGGCGGCATCGAGGCCCTCGACCTTCGCGGCCATCGAAAAATCCGTCGTCAGGAAAACCTGGTCGCTCAGCTTGAATCCGCCGAGATCGACCGACCGGACCTTGGCAAGCCCCATGGCCGACGTGGCCTGGCCGAAGCCGCCGCCCGGCAACGCGCCTTCGGCCTTGACGCCCAGCGACATCGCGTGCGCGGTGTCGAGCAGGGCCGACGCCCCGGTGTCGAACATGAACTGTTGCGGCGCCTGTCCGTTGATCGCCGCTTGGACATAGATGTGGTTGTTGGCCAGCTTGAACGGGATCGTGAGCTGGTCCCGCCCGACCGGGAACGGGTCCGTCTCCTTGGGCGGCGGTGGTGGCGCGAAACGCTTGGCGGCAAGGGTGCCGCCCGCCTGCAGAACGGCCGCAGTCGATATCGTATCGAACTTGGCCTCGCCCATGGTGTCGCGGTTTTGGAAGGGCAATCGAACCCCGCCGACCTCGCGATAGTCCGACAGGATCTGCGTGTGAGGTTGCGCGCCGGTGATTTCCACCTCCCGCGCGATCCGATGGCTGGTCCGCTCGAACCAGAGCTCGAACGGCTCGGACCCCTTCGGGGTGACCTTCACCGCATCGTAGGTGACGCCGTCGGTGTGCCGCTCGCCGACATAGAGGCGGGTGGCCGGCCAGCGCGCCGGCCAGAAGAAGGCGTAAGCCGATCGATAGGACTGCTCGATGGCGGAGGCGAGTGCCTCGCCGCCCTCCTCTATGCGGACCTGGCCCGACGGATCGGTACTCCAGGCGGCCTTGCCGTCCCATCCCTGGGATCCGGTCGCCGGCCCCAGCACGAATTTCTGAATGCTCAGCACGTGGCGAAGATCGATCAGGTTCTCATACGTGCCTTCCAGACCATTCGCGGCGAGACTGCCACGCTCGGTCAGGCTCTTCAGCCTGTCCCAGCCGGCGCCGCCGGTCGCCGCCTTGGCTTCGGCCAGCAGATGATCGGCCCGGATCGCAGGGTCGTCGGCCGCCATCGAGGCCGTAGCCGCCGCCAGAGCGAATCCGGCCAGCGCCGGCGCCATCTTATTCAATAGCCTCATCTTACCCCCTTCTCGGCGGAAACGGCGTTCCGCACTTGCGACGCTTGAAGCACGCCGCGTGCCGAAGGCAGAATCTCGCTTAAGAGGTTGGAATTGATGAGATTTATTAAACGATCCGCAGAGTGTGGTGAAATTCCCCACCGCTCGATCGCCGATCTCGCCACTCGCATGGCGAAATCGCCATTCAGCCCTGAGACGCCTTCGGCACTCAGCAGAGCGACGGCGCCGCCGTCATTTCCAGATGGTCGAACTCAGTGCACTGGCAGATATCGCGATCCGGCGGCACGGCGCGGGCGACCAGTCGCGAGATCGCCCGGTCGGACGAGGGCGAATTGCCGGTCGGCGCGCCGGTGAGCGTCGGAACGACGAACACGATCGCAAACAGGGCGACCACGACGGTCCACGCAGCCACGGTAGCGCGGCGCATCCCGTGCCGCCGGTCGGCCTTCGACCGGTCGAAATAGGTGTTGCGCATGAGGGCACCTCGGAAAAATCGAAGAAGCGTTTGCACCGCAATCGCTTTGAATGAACCGAAACATGGCGATGGCCGACAATTAATAAAACTGCAATATCGCCGCACTGGCATGCGGGCGCCGGATGGGTCTCCTCTCTATTGCAGCGCCGCGAACGCCTGGAAAAATCAAGCTTATTTCGATGCATGCCGGCCATGCCCATGCCAACGCCGTCCACACGGCGGAATTGTAAAGGGCTTCGCAAAAAATCAACCTTCTTCGGGTATGGTCCTCCTACGTTCTTTCAAGAACATTGGGGACCCTGCATCGTCATGGCCGTCTCGCTGTCTGCCAATGCCCCCTGGCGGGCCAATCTCCTGACGCTGCACGCCCGCTTCCTGCCGCCCTCGGCAAGCTGCGGCGAGGCTTATCGCGTGCTGGCGGACGACCTCGAACTGCCGGGCCTCGCGATCATCGAGGACGGGCGGATCGTCGGGTCGATCGACCGTCACAGCCTGCTCTCGACCTTTGCCCGCCCCGTGGTGCGCGACGTCTACGAGCGCCGGCCGATCGCCCTGCTGATGGACCGCGCCCCGCTGATCGTCGGCCCCGAAACCAGCATCAGTGAATTGTCGGAACGCATCGGTCGCGACAAGCCATCGGCGCTGATGAGCGGCTTCATCATCGCCGACGATGGTCGTTTCGTCGGCATTGGTTCGGTCTTGGACATCCTGCGGCTGCAGGTCGCGGAGAGCCGCCAGCGCGGGCTCGAACTCGAAGCCGCCCGGGCCGAGGCGGTGCGGGCGGATGCGGCCAAGTCGCAGTTCCTCGCCCACATGAGCCACGAACTGCGCACGCCGCTGAATGCGGTGATCGGCTTTGCCGACATCATCCAGAGCGAAATGTTCGGGACCGGCGAGGCCGCCTGGAAACGCTACAAGGATTATGCCGGGGACATCGGCGCAAGCGGCCGGTTCCTGTTGGAGGTCATCAACGACATCCTGGACCTGAGCAAGGCCGCCGCCGGCAAGGCGGAATTGCGCGAGGATCGCGTGTCCGTCGCCACCCTGCTGATCGGGGTCGACCGGTTCTTCCGCGAGCGCGCGCGGGACGCGGGCCTCGCCCTCGACATGCGGATCCCCGACCAGGACATCGAGTTGTGGGCCGATGAAACCAAGCTGAAGCAGGTAGCGCTGAATCTGGTCTCGAACGCGGTCAAATTCACGCCCGCAGGCGGACGGATCAACGTTTCGATGGCACTTCAGGCCGACGGGCAACTTCGGCTGACGGTGGCCGACACCGGCATCGGGATCGCCGAAAGCGACCTCGCCCGGATCTTCGAGCCGTTCATCCAGCTCGACAGCTCGCTGTCGCGACGCCATGCCGGCACGGGCCTGGGCTTGCCGCTCGCTCGCAGCTTCGTCGAACTGCACGGCGGCACGCTCGACGTCGCCAGCCGGCCGAACGCCGGCACCACCGTGACCGTTCTGCTGCCGTCCAGCCGCATCCAAGCGATCGACGCGTTCCGCACCGCGGTCTGAACGTCCGCGTCAGAGCGGTCGATAGCCCTTGTCGGTCATGCAGCTTTGCATGATCTGGGCGGCATAGTCCGCGTCGCCGCCGGTCAATTGAGACCTCTGCGACCCATAGTCGCCCATTTTACGCCAGTCGCCACCGCGGCTGGCCGTGATATCCTGGTCGATATCGGCGCTCTGCTTGGTGACGGCCCGCATCTCGGACCTGCATTCGGCATAGTCCGCGTTGCGCTGGTTGTCGTCTCCACCGGACTTGGTCCAGTTCCGGGCACCGGTCGAGCAGGCGGCCAGACCGGCCAGCACGGCGATTGCCCCGAGGCGGCAAGAAAGTGTTAACGCATTTACAGGCTTCATGAACGGATGCGTCCCATGCTTTGCATTTCCCTGCTTGTCCTGCTCGGTGCCGTGGTCGCCGGCTGCGCGCCTGCCGTCGACACCTGCGACCAGTTCGCGCCGGCCGCCGGCAAGCTGCCGAAGGATTGCCAGCCCAAGCCGGTCACCAGCCAGCCCTACAAGCAGGCCAAATATTGCTATTCCAGCCTTGGCCAGACCGATTGCTATGCCGAGCCGCAGCCGGGCCGCGCCGGCTACCTAGGCGCCGGAGACTAACGCCGGGGCCGCCGCCACGGCGCAGCGCCGCTCGGCCAGGCTCGACTTCACCATCCGCCGCTCGCCCAGGCTGAGCCCGCCCCAGCGTGCAATCTCCTGCAGCGTCCGAAGACAGCCCCGGCAGAAGCCGCTCGCCTGATCCAGCTCGCACACGCCAACGCAGGGCGAAGTCGCGGTCGCGTCGCAAATCACATCCGGCCCCATCCAAAATGCGTCAAACCGCCGGACCTTAGTCGAGCCGGGCCGCGCCGTCCAGCAATGGGCTCGTCCGGCAGTGTCCCGGCTTGAAATCCGAACGCGATCCCGCTTCACGAAACGGAGGGTTTTCCAATGATTGATGCCCGATGCACTTGCGGCGCTCTCACACTGACGCTTTCAGGACCATCGAGGCTGGTTGTCGCCTGTCATTGTCTCGACTGCCAACGGAGAACCGGTGCGCCATTCGGCGTAGGCGCCTTTTATCCGGTCGACGCCGTCGCCATTGCCGGGATCGCGAAAGAATTCACCCGCGATTCAGCAAGCGGCGGCAAGGTCCACACCTATTTTTGCCCAACCTGCGGATCGACGATCTATTGGAAGGCCGATAATCTGCCATCGCTGATCGGCGTTGCTGTCGGCGCCCTGGCCGACCCCAACCACCCGGCGCCCGTCAAATCGGTTTTCGAGCGGTCGAAACATGGTTGGGTTCGGATCGCGAGTGCCGTCGAACATTTCCCGCAAAGCAGCGTGGCAAAGCATTCGACCTGAGACGACACCATTCATCCCCCGCGCTTGCGCACCCCGTCCAGGATCCGCTTCGCCAGCGCCGCGTAATCGCCGTCGAAATGGTGGCCGCCGGTCGTCTTGACCTGCTCGACCCCTTTGTCGGCCAGCGCCGGACAGACCGTGTCGTCTTCCTCGGCGCCATAGAAGCACTGGATCAGCGCGGGCGGCACCTTCGAGACCTCGGGCAGGATCGGCAGGGCGTCGTCGCTGGGCGCGGCGCCCAGCCAGCCGCCCATGGTGATCTCGAAATCGGCGTTGTTGGCGAAGCCCAGCAGCGCCATCAGCACGACGTGGCCGCGCTGCTCGTTGGTAAGCCGATTATAGGTGAACGGCAACACGTCGGCGCCGAATGAATAGCCGATCAGCGCGACCTTGCTGGCATGCCACTTCGCCATGTAGGCCTTCATCACCGCCGCCAGCGCGTGGGTCGTCTCCTCCGGCGTCTTCTTGCTCCAGAAATAGCGGAGCGAGTCCCAGCCGACGGTCGGCACGCCCTGGCGCTGCAGGTTCTCCGCGATCGTCTTGTCGAGATCGCGCCAGCCACCGTCGCCCGACAGCACGATCGCCATGGTGGTCGAGGGATGATCGACCGGCAACTCGACCAGCGGCAGCGATGCGAGCCCGGTGGGGTCGGCGTCGGGCTTGTCCAGATGGGCTTGGACGAGCGCGGCGAGCCCGTCGCCAGGCGACATGCCGGCGGCGAGATCCTCGACGGCGACGGGCGTCCCCTCGCTGGCGAGCAATGCCAAATGCGTCCGTATCGGCTTCGGCACCGTCGAGGTCAGGCCGACCGACCAGAAACCCTGCAGATCCTTGTCAGGTCCGTAAGTGTAGCCGCCGATGATCAGGTTCGCCGCGGCCTCCGGGCACAGCGGTCGACGGGTCGGGATCGCGATCGCGGGGTCGATCGACACGGCGCCGGCGAAGGTCGCGGACGGCACCTGGGCCAGCGCCGCCTCGGCGAGCGCCCCGCCCAGCCCGATGCCGGCGAGGATCGGCGAACGATAGGTCGCATAGGCGCGATCATGCTGGAGCTGCCGGCTCAGCCCTTCGATATCGCCGCCGAGGTTCAGGCATTTGTCGGGCACCCCGTCGAGCGTCACGAGATAGCCGTCGGTATCGACCTCGATGACCAGCGCGCCGCCCGCGGATAGTTTGGCCGCGGCACCGTCGTCATCCGCCGCCGGCGCGCCATGCCGGGAAAACAGCACGACGAGGCCGCGCATCTCGCCCTCCGGCTCGCTCAGGCGCACCGTGCCCAGGCGCCCGCCGTCGATGAGCGCGGGCGGGGCGGCCGAGGCCGGCGCAGCCGCGATGATTCCCCCCGCCACCATGGACCAGGCCAACAGCCGCTTGCTCGTCATCCGGCCCCTCATGCCTTGCTGCTGCCGGCCAGCACGACCACGTCGGCCAGCGCCACGAACGGCCCGATGGCGCCCGAGGCCGCCAGGTAGCGCGGTTCCCACAGCGGATGGAACTTGTTCTTGAAGGTCCGCAGCCCCTGGAAATTATAGACGCGCCCGCCATGTTCCCAGACCAGCCCGGCGATGCTGTGCCAGCGCGACGCGAGCGGCGTGCGGCCGATGCCCGACAGCGGCGCCATGCCCAGGCTCAGGCGTTCGAAGCCGTCCTCGCGCAGGCGCTGGGCGAGGCAGGTGAACAGGAATTCCATGGCATAGGGCGAGGCGTCGGCGGTATGGCGCATGATGCCGACCGTCGCCTCAGTCCGCCGATCGGTCGTCATCAGGCTGACGAACGCGACCGGATCGCCCGACTGGCTCAAGAGCGCCACCGAATGGGCGGCGATGAAGCTCGGCTCGAACGCGGCGACGGAAAAGCTCTTTTCCTTGGCGCGGCGGGCGGCGAGCCAGGCGTCGGAGATCCGGGTCAGGGTGGCGATGCGCCGCTGGGCCGCCTCGGGCGTCAGCATCTCGAGGGTCAGACCTTCGCGCTCGCCGCGCTTCAGCGCATAGCGCAGCCCCGACCAGCGGCCGCCCTGCAGCGTGAAGTCGGCGAGCGGCACGATCGCCTCCTCACCCAGCTTCAGGATCTTCAGGCCGGCATCGAGATAGAGCGGCAGGCTGTCGGCACGCACCTGGTAGAAGGCGGCGCGGCCGCCATGCTCGTCAGCCAGTTCCACGAAGCGCCAGATCAGCTCCGGCCATTCGGCGCGCGGACCGACCGGATCGTAGAGGGCGACCCAGCTACGCCCGCGCTTGGCATACATCAGGAAGCTCTGGCCGGAAGCGGAGAACAGGAAGCTCTTGTCGCCCATCATGGCGAGCATGGCCTCGCTGCGCCCCTGCTCGCCGATGATCTTCTCGACCTGCCCAAGCTCGGCCGGGCTGGGCGGCGCCACCCGGCCGGGGGCCGTGCGCAGCAGCTGGCCGGTGCCCAGCACCAGCGCCAGCACCGCCATGCCGAACAAGGCGCGCAACGCCCGCGGGGCCTGCTCGTCGAACTCGAAATGCCACCAGAGGTCGCGGGTATAGGCGACGTCGCGGAAGGCGAAGAACAGGATCCAGGACGAGCCGGCGAGTACGACTGCGACGCCGACGAACCATTCGACCGTGAACGGCTGTCGCAGGAACGAGGCGGGCCGGCTGAATTGCCGGCGGGTCGACAGCAGCATCAGGATGAAAAAACTGATGAACGCCAGTTCGTCCCAGGCCAGCCCCTTGCCGATCGACAGGCCCAGATTGACGAAGGCCAGCAGCAGGGCCAGCCACCAGGCCCCGTCCAATCGGTGATAGAGGCCGCGCGCCACGAACAGAAGCAGCACGCCGGCGAGGCTACCGAAGAAGTTCGACATCTCGACCGCCCAGAGCGGAAACAGGTCGTGCAGCGCCGCCAGCCGTTTACCGAACGCCGGCGTGGCGCCCGACACGATCAGCATGACGCCGACGAAGAAGGTCATGACGCTGAGGTAGATCGGTGCCAGCAGCCCGGCGCCGCGCAGCACCCGTTCCGTAGTGCCGGTCGTGCGCCCGGCCAAGCGTGTGAGTTCATAGGCCGCCAGCAGCACGCCGGCCAGCATCAGCGGCAACAGGAAATAGACCGCGCGATAGGCCAGCAGCGCCGCGGCGGCGAGGCTGGGCGAAACGCGGCTGCCGAGCGAGAAGACCACGACAGCCTCGAACACGCCGATGCCGCCCGGCACGTGGCTGAGCACGCCCAGCGCCGTCGCTGCGGCATAGATCGCCGAGAAGGTAGCGAAATCGACCCGCCCGTCGGCCGGCAGCAGCAGCCAGAGCGCCGCCGCGGCGCCCGCCAGGTCGATGGCGGTCAGCAGGATCTGCGCGAGCGTGAGCCCGGCGCCGGGGATCTCGATGATCCATTGGCCGAAGCGGATCGGCGTGCGACGGGCGCCGCAGAACACGATGACCAGCGCCGTCGCCACGAGGACCGCGATGCCGCCGGCATGCAGAGCCTCGACGGAAAGATGCAACAGGTGACCGACGATCTTGCCGGCGAAGACCACGCTGGCGCCGGCATAGGCGGCGAGCCCGATGCCGAAGCCCGCGGTGATGAACAGCATGATGCGCGTGATCTGGTCGGGCTGCACGCCCACGGCACCATAGGCGCGATAGCGCACCGCCCCGCCGGTCAGCGCCCCGAACCCGACCGCATTGCCCAGTGCAGACCCGCAGAACGACCCCAGCAGCAGGGCCGAGGCCGGAATCTTCGCGCCGACATAGCGCAGGGCGCAGACGTCGCGCGCAACGAGCGCGGCGTAGCTGATCGCGGTGGCGCCGGCCGACCAGAGCAGCAGCCGGTTCGGTGTGCGGCGCATGGCCCGGATCATCGCGTGATAGTCGATGCCATGAGACAGGCCATGCAGCAACGCCAGCACGATGCCGCAGGCGACCAGCGCCGTGACCGGCGCAATGAGGCGCCGCAAGAGTCCCACGGCACCCTGGGGTCCGTCCGCCGGGACCTCTACCTCCTCCACCCGATCACCTCCGCTGGAATCTCGCGAGAGGTGTAGCGCATCGGGAGGCCTTCCCGCCACTCACGACCCCAGGAGGACTATCAACGGTGCCATTCTCCAGGCGGTTCCGTCGCGGGACGATGGGCAGCGGCGCGTCCCTCACGCCCCCAACGTCAGATCACGAACCCTTCGCCGCCGGCGCCTGCAGGTCGGCGAGCTTTGTCTCGAGCGTCTTCACCCGGGCATCCGGGATCTTATAGGCCCAGCCGTTCGTCCTCTGAGCGATCTCCTCGGCGGCTTTTGCACCGTCGCCGGTACCCTTCGCCGCGAATTTGACCCAGGTGGCGCCATCCTGATCGACCAGTGTCAGGTCGAGCGCCAGCCCATCGAACGTTTCGACATGCGCGGTCGCGACCGGCAACGCGGTGAGTTTCGCCGCCGGCTCGATGTCGGTCAGATCGAGATACCGAAATGCCGCCGCGAGATCGCCGCCCGGATTGTCCGACTTCGGCTTGAAATCCTTAGGCAGGTCCAGGATCGCCAGCTTGGCTTCGGCCTTGTCGCGCGTGAGCACCAGAGGTTTCGTCCCAGCGGCCGCCGGCGTCAGGCTGATCAGCCTGATCTTGTCGGCATCGAGATCCACCAGCTTGCGATCAACCCAGCTCAGCGTATCGCCGGGCAGGTCGAACGCCGGCGCGGCCAGCCAGGTATGCGGATCGTCCGGCTTGCGGACATAGAGGCCGTCGTCGCTGCCGGCCAGACCATAGCGCCGGCGGCCGACGATCAGCTTCACGATATCGGCGCCGTTGGCATCGCCGAGCGCAACCGCCTTCGACTCCGAGCCCTTGTCGCCCGGGTTGCCGAGATCGAGCCGATCGTAGAGTTTCGGCCGTTCCGTCTTGGGTTCGACCGTCTTGAGGTCGACCAGAGCGGCCAGGATCGGGCGCAGGATGCTGCCATCGACCGGATAGCCGCCCTTGTCGGCCAGCATCCAGCCGTCGAGCGGCAGTTCCCCGGCCTTGGCCGCCGGGCCTTTACGCTCCAGCGTCACGGTGCCGCTGGCACCGGTCACCGTCAGCTTGGCGGCGCCGGCGATCCAATCCTTGAGGCTCGGGAAAACCGACCCGGTCGCGACATTGGCCATCCGGGTGCCACCCGGGGTCGGCACGAAGACCGCTGCCGCGGTCACAAGTACGGTGGCGGCAGCGAAGGTGATGAGAGTGTTGCGGCGCATCTCGTTCGCTCCCTCAGACCGCATGCGCGCGGCGCTTGCGCCGCTGCGCCCGCACCATGCCGATGACCAGGGCCAGGAGCGCGATCGCGATCGGCACCAGCGCCACGTCGAGCCCGACCAGCAGGCCCTTCAGCCGGTCGATGTCCTGGCGCAGCGCCAGCTGGACCTGCCGCAATTGCTGGCGCGTCTGGATGATGGTCGAGGACAGGTCGTTGATCGACTGCTGCTGCTCGGCGGTCAGAGGCACCTCTTTACCGTCGGGCCCCTTGGTGGTGCGCAGTTCGCTGAGCTTGGTCTGGGTTTCGCGCAGCTTGTCCTGCAGCTCCTTTTCCTTGGCACGGTAGCTGTCCTCGGCCTGGCGCTGCAGTTGATCGACCACGGTGAACGGCCGCACGGCGCTGCCACGCGAGCGCAGGCCGATCAGGTCGCCGGTCCCGGCCAGGCTGTCGACCGCGTTCTGCACCAGATCGCCATTGTTGGCCGTGGGGGTCGCCGCGCGCTGGCCGAAGAAATCCTGCACCTGGACCCAGAAGCGGTCGTCGAGCAGGTCGCTGTCGGCGACGACGATGACGTTGATCGGCTCCTGGGCCGTCTTGACCTGGTTCGGGTCGGCCGCGAATTTCGGCGCATCCGGCTTCGGCGCATCTGCCGCTTTGGAGGGATCCGGCTTGGCCTCTTCGGGCTTTTCGTCGACCGGCTTGCCGTCGGGGAAGGCGGTGTCGGCCGGGCCGGTGATGCGGGCGGCGAGCGTGTAGCGCTCCCCCGTCGCCTTGAAGCCGGCGAGCAGGCCCAGCACGTCGGGCAGGCCCTGAACCTTGGCGGTATCGATCAGCTCGGCCTGGGCGGACGAGCGGACCAGCCACTCGAACTTGGTCTTGGCCTCCTTTATCGGCCGCAGTGCACCCGCGGTCGCGAAATTGAGCTGGCCCAACTGGCCGGTCACCGGATCGTCATGGTTGATCTGGTCGCCCTTGAGGTTGAGCCACGCCAGATATTCGGCTGCCTGCACGCGGGTCCCGGTGCCGGCATTGACCTTGCGCGCGGCCAGCCGGTCGCCGACCACCTTGCCCGGCACCAGCTCCACGCCCCAGGCCTTCAGCAGCCGGTCGAAGCTGGCGGTCGACGGACCGCTGCCCGGCGGGCTGAGCATCGAGGGGTGGGCCTGAGCGAATTCCGAGCTGGGATCGGCGAACACCAGGGCATGGCCGCCCTTCATCACGAACTGGTCGATGGCATATTCGGTCTTGGCCGGCAGCTTCTGCGGCTGGACCACCATCAAAAGATCGATGTCGTCCGGCACCTTGTCGAAGCTCGTTGAGACGTCGCGCACGTCGAAGCCCTGGCGCAGCTGATCGAGCACGACCTGACTCTGCGTCGGCTGCCCCTGCATGCGCGCCATCGGGTCGCCGTCGAGCGACAGGCTGGAGACCAGGCCGATGACCTTTTTCTTCGGAAACGCCAGCTGTTGGATCAGCTTCGTCAGGTCGTATTCGAGGAAACGCTCGCGATCCGGTTGGAAGAACGCGATGTTCTGCTTGTCGTCGGTCGAGTTGGAGCCGGCCAGGCCGAAATAGACCTGCTCCCCGCCCTCGTCCAGGGGCACGCCCTGCAGACCGGCGGCGGTCGCCTGGTCCTCGACCTCGGAATAGGGCTGCGGATCAAGGATTTGCAGGTTGATCTTGCCGTGCGCATCGGCGGCATATTCCTGCAGCAGTTCCCGCACCCGCTGGGCGAATACACCGAAGCTGGGAACCTGGTCGCCCAACTCCTTGGAATAGAACAGCTTCAGCGTGACCGGCTCGTCGATCTTGGCCAGCACCGCCTTGGTGCCGTCCGACAGGGTATAGAGGCTCTGGTCAGTCAGGTCGAAGCGGTCGCCGCCGAGCAGCTTGCCCGACAGCGCATTGACCGAGATCAGCAGGACCGCGGCGAGGCCGAGCCCCGCCAAAGTCATTCCGGTAGCGGAACGGCTCATGGAATGCACCTCAATCCGCCTTCTTCAGCTCGACGAGGATCGTGTTCGCAAACAGGAACAGGCCGATCACCGAGCCGAAGAAGATGACGTCGCGCAGGTCGACCACGCCGCGCGTGATCGCCGCGAAATGCGACAGGAAACTCATGGAGGCGACGGTCTCGACCACGCCGCCGGGAACCCAGGCCGTGACCGGACCCAGCACGAGCGGCGAGCCCGATGCCGTGAACAGGAAGCACACGACCGCGCTCACCACGAAGGCGATGACCTGGTTCTTGGTGATGGCCGAGATCGCCGAGCCGATTGCCAGGAACGCGCCGGCCATCAGGAAGCTGCCGATGTAGCTGGCCAGGATCACGCCATTGTCGGGCCGGCCCAGGTAGTTGACCGTCAGCCAGAACGGGAAGGTCAATGCCAGCGCGATTCCGGTGAAGGCCCAGGCCGCCAGGAACTTGCCAACCACCGCCTCGCCCGTCGTGATCGGCAGTGTCAGGAACAGCTCGATCGTGCCCGTCTTGCGCTCCTCCGCCCACAGCCGCATCGACAGGGCCGGGATCAGGAACAGGTAGAGCCAGGGGTGGAAGTTGAAGAATACCTGGAGATCCGCCTGGCCGCGTTCGAAGAAGCCGCCGACGTAGAAGGTCAGCGCCCCGGCCATGACCAGGAAGATCACGATGAAGACGTAGGCGAGCGGCGTAGCGAAATAGCTGGCCAGCTCACGACGGAATACGACACCGACGGTGCCCATGGGCAGGATTCTCCCGGAAGCTTTTTCTAGTTCTTGGCGGCGGTGATGTCGCGGAACACGCCGTCGAGCCGGCCGCGCTCCAGCCGCAGTTCGGCGATGACGATGCCATGGCCGGCCATGAGTTCGCGCACGACGGGCAGCAGGTCGGCTCCCGGGCGCGCCAACACGTAGAGCCCCGCGGCCTCCGCGCGGCCGCCCGGTTCGACCCCGGCGACGCCCGGCAGGGCAGCCAGCTCGCCCGCGATGCCGTCGCCCAAGGGTTCCACCCCGCGCACGAACACCGCATGGTGATAGCGTGAGCGCGCCTCGAGTTCGGCGGGCGTGCCGTCGGCCAGGACCGATCCATGGGCGATCACCATGGCGCGGGTGCAGACGGCATCGACCTCTTCCAGGATATGGGTCGAGATGATGATCGCCTTGTCCCGGGCCATGCCGTGGATCAGCGCGCGCACCTGGTGTTTCTGGTTGGGATCGAGCCCGTCGGTCGGCTCGTCCAGGATCAGTACCTCCGGATCGTGCAGCAGCGCCTGGGCCAGGCCGACGCGCCGCTTGAAGCCCTTGGACAGGGTCTCGATCGGCTGGTACATCACCCGGCCCAATTCGACCCGCTCCGCCGCCTCGCCGACGCGGCGCTTCGCCTCGGCACCACGGTAGCCGCGCACCTGGGCGATGAAGCCGAGAAAGCCGGCCGGCGTCATGTCCGGATAGGCGGGGGCTCCTTCCGGCAGGTAACCCAGCTTGCGCTTGGCCTGCAGCGGCTCCCTGGCCACGTCATGGCCGCAGATGACCGCGCGGCCGGCGCTCGGCGCCAGGAAACCTGCCGCCATCTTCATGGTCGTCGACTTGCCGGCGCCGTTCGGCCCGAGAAAGCCCAGCACTTCGCCCCGATCGACCGTGAAGCTGATGCCCTTGACCGCCTCGACCGGCCCGAATCGTTTGACGAGGCCATGAATTTCAATGAGATGAGTCACCGGCTCGGCACCCCCTGTACGCGTGGCTGCCGGGTTAGCAGAAAGCTTCGGCCTTGGGAACCTTCCCGTCACGCCGGCTCCGCGCGACCGAAAGTCGCGAGCGCCCGCAGCGGGACGTGATCGAGGAACGCCTGCCCCGCCGCGCCCAGCGCCCCCGGGCGGCTCACACACCACAGCGTGCGATGCAGCACCGGATCGAGCCGGAGGATCGCCAGGCCGCCGCGATCCTCCGGCAGCGCCAGTTCCGGCATGATGGTGAAGCCCAACCCCTCGCGCACCATGGCCGCGAGCGTCGTGTTGTCGCGCACCATGAAGCGCACGTCGGGCGCGCTGTCGGCGGCCGCCAGCAGTTCTTCGATCATGGTCTCGCACCCGCCGCCGGACAGGATCATCGGCAGGCCGTCGAGTGCCGCCAAGCGGATGCGCCGGCGTGCAGCAAGAGGGTCGGCGGCTGCAGCCACCACGACATATTCGTCCTCGGCCACCGCCTGGCGGTCGAGATCAGCATGGCTGCGGCTGGTGATGCCCAGGTCGACCGCGCCGGCCAGCACCCAGTCGCGGACCTCGCCGTCTGTGCCCTCGTGCAGGGTGACCGTGACCTTGGGGTAGCGCGCCTGGAACGGCTTGATCCATTGGGGCAGCAGCCGGACGGTGGCGCTCTGCACGCCGCCGATGCGCAGTCGCGCGCCCGCGAGATCCGTGCCGCGCCCACCGCAGGCCTGGAGCCGGTCGAGCGCCGCCAGTGCGGCCAGCGCCTCGCGGTGCGCCGCAGCGCCGGCCCGGGTCGGCACCGCCCGGTCCTTGCCGCGCACCAGCAACGGCAGGCCCAACCCCGCTTCGAGCGCCGCCACCGCCTGGCTGACGGCCGATTGGCTCAGATGCAGGCTCGCCGCCGCCGCAGTGAAGCCGCCGCTCTCCACGACGGCGGCCAGGCATTGCAGCTGGGTCACTGTGATATTAGTTCTCATGATTCAATCCATAACGAGGATTAATTTTTCTTATTTTAAATCACCGCCTATGCCTGGGCAATCTTCCATCGTTCCCGAGCCCGCCGATGCCTCAGCACCTCCGCCCATCCCGTCGTCTGGCCACGGATCTTTGTCTGCTCGCCGTTGCGATCGCCTGGGGCGGCAGCTACGGCGCCACCAAGGTGGCGCTGCGCTCCGACGGGGTGCTGACCTTCCTGGCGCTGCGCTTCGCGCTGACCAGCCTCGGCCTCGCCCCGTTCGCCGGTCGCGCACTCATCGCACGGCCTGGGATCCATCTTCGGATCGGCGCGCAGATGGGGGCGATTCTGTTCCTGATCTTCACGCTCGAGACCTATGGCGTGAAATATACCTCGGCCTCGAATGCCGCCCTGCTGATCAGCCTGTGCGTGCTGTTCACGCCGCTCGTCGACGGCCTGCTGACGCGGCAGCGGCCGGATCCGGCAATCTTCGGCTTGGCGATCCTTTATATGGCAGGTGCAGCGCTGTTGACCGGCGCGGGCGCGGAAGGTCTGCGCTCGGGCGACCTGCTGATCCTGGCGGCGGCAGTCTGCCGGGCGCTGATGGTGACGGCGACCAAGCGCTGGACCCTCGGCCGGCAGGATTTGTCGTCGGGCGCGCTCACGCTCGTGCAACTGGCGACCGTCGCCGCGCTGACTGCGACCGTCAATCTATCCCTGCCGACACCGGAGCCCTGGACGATCCCGCTCGACGGACCGTTCCTCACCTCGCTGGTGTTCCTCGCGGGGATCTGCACCGGCTTCGCCTTCTTCGTACAGACCCATATGGTCCGCGCCACCAGCCCGACCCGCGTCGCCTTCCTGATGGGCCTCGAACCGCTGTTCGGCGCGGCGTTCGGCATCCTGCTGCTGGGCGATCGGCCCTCCCTGGGCGGCATCGCCGGCGGGATGTCGATCCTGGCGGCGGTGCTGCTCGGGTTGCGCCAGGAGGGGCGGCGGGCGCAGCCGGCACTCGTGGTGGCCGCGAGCGAAGGTGCGTGATATTTCTTGGGGCAGAAAATGCCATGGCGCCGAGTCCTTCTGGCATCGCGCCACTCATCCCCGCAAGGAATGCCCGTTCCCGTGCTCAACCCGCAGCTCGTCAACAAGGCACGGCTCTACAGCGGGCTGACCCTATTCACCTATGTCTCGATCCATTTGATCAACCATGCGCTGGGGTTGGTTTCGGTCGAGGCGATGCAGGCGATGCTCGACGTGGTCGAGCAGATCTGGGAGAGCCTGCCGGGCACGATCGTGCTCTATGGCGCGCTGCTGCTGCATATTTCCCTGGCCCTGCTGGCGTTGTACCGGCGGCGGTCGCTCCGGATGCCCGGCACGGAAGCAGCCCAGCTCTGCCTGGGTTTCCTCATTCCCTTCCTGCTGGCCCAGCATCTGGCTTCGACCCGGCTCAGCTACGATCTCTATGACGGTGACGACACCTATCGCGCCGAGTTGCTGAAGTTCTTCACGCTGAGCCCTTCGAGCGGCGTGCTGCAGATCGTGCTGCTGATCGCCGCCTGGATCCACGGCTCGATCGGGGTCAACTATTCGCTGCGGCTCAGGCCCTGGTATCCGGAACTGAAGACGTCGCTGTTCGCGCTGACGGTCCTGGTGCCCGTGCTGGCGGTGCTGGGTTTCCTGGAGGGCGGTCGCGAGGTCGCCGAGATGGCCCGGGATCCCGAATGGCGTGCGCGCCAGATCGCCCATCACGCCCTGACGCCCGAGGCCATCGCCCATCTGGAACATCTGGTAGCCTGGATGCGCGGCACCATGGCGGTGCTGATCCTGGCCGTGCTTGCCCTGCGCCTGGTGCGGCGGCAATGGCAGCGCCGGCGCGGCACGTTCCGGGTCAGCTATCCGGACGGTCGACGCATCGAGGCCCTGTTCGGCACGAGCGTCCTCGAGGTCAGCCGCATGGCGCGGATACCCCATGCGTCGGTCTGCGGCGGACGCGGGCGCTGCTCGACCTGCCGGGTGCGTGTCGTAGCCCCGGCGAGCGCGCTACCGGAGCTGTCGGATCTCGAGATGAAGGTGTTGCATCGGGTCGCCGCGGCACCCAACGTTCGCCTGGCCTGTCAGCTGCGCCCGTCGGGCGACCTCACCGTGACGCCGCTACTGATGCCGACCGTCGGCGTCGGCGACAAGCAGGTCCAGTCCCGCCACATGACCGGCAGCGAGCGCGAGATCGCGATCCTGTTTGCCGACATCCGCTCTTTCACCGAATTGGCCGAGACCAAGCTGCCGTACGACGTGGTGTTTCTGCTGAACCGCTATTTCGAGGAGATGGGTCGCGCCATCGAGGGAGCCGGCGGCCGGGTCGACAAGTTCATCGGCGATGGCATCATGGCCTTGTTCGGAGTCGAGAGCGGCATCGAGGCCGGCTGCCGCGCGGCGCTGGCCGCGGCAGCGGCCATGTCCGAGCGGCTGGTCCACCTGAACCAGGTGCTGAGCGCCGACCTGGCGAGCCCGCTCAGGATCGGCATCGGCATTCACGCGGGTCCGGCCATCGTCGGCGAAATGGGCTTCGGCCAGACCGTGTCGGTGACCGCGATCGGCGATGCCGTCAATACCGCGAGCCGGCTCGAAACCATGACAAAGGAAGCGGGCGTGCAACTGATCGTGTCGGAGGAGGTGGCGCGCCATGCCGCCGCCGACCTCGACCGTTTCCCCGCCATGGAGATCATGGTGCGAGGGCGCGTGCAGCCACTGACGATCCGCAGCATTCCGCTGGGCAGCGATCTGGCGGGCTAGCGGCAATCCAAAAAAGGATTCGGGCGGCGGCGGGCCTGCGTCATTGCAGCGCAACATACTCTCCGGATAGGGTCAAAACCCGGTTCCCCCTCAACGTGACGGCGGTGCTATGGAAGACACCGAGGTTCGAGCTCCGATCACGGTTCCGGTGAAGCGCCGGTCCTTTGCCCGCCTGCGCCGCATCGCGACGCGCATCCCGACCTATTTCGCCGACGCGGTCGACAATCCGGAATGGCTGGTCATGTTCGCCCTTGGCCGGGTCATGCCGGTCCGACGCGCCTACCGGCGGTTCCGTGCGGTCCCAGCCCCCATCCCCACCGTCGAGCGCACGATCTTCGCCACGCGCGATGCCGCCGCCATCGCCACGACGGTGCGGACCGACGGCATCCGGCCGGCCCTCGACCTGCCCGAAGCGATCACACGGGAAATCCACGACTTCGCCCTGGCCACGCCGTGCTACGGCAACATGGACCGGCGGCTGGAATTCCTGGCGCCCGACCATGGTGCCGCCGAGCAGCAGTTCGGCCGTCCTCTGCTGACCGGTCATTATTTCGACCGGGTCGAGCAATGCCCCGCCATGACGACCGTCCGGCAGGACCCTCTGCTGCACGCCGTAGCCGCGGCTTATCTGGGTCCCCGGGTCCGGCTGGCTGCGGCGCGGCTGTGGTGGAGCTTCCCGACCCGGCCGCGCGAGGAGGACCTGCACCTGGCCTCGCAGGACCGGTTCCATTTCGATCTCGACGATTGGCAGACGCTGAAATTCTTCTTCTACCTGACCGACGTAGACGAACGGGCCGGGCCGCACGTCTATATTCGCGGCAGCCATCGCCAGCGGCTGTGGAGGCACCAACTGACCCTGCTCGTCGGCCAGCCGACCGATGAAGTGGTCGCCGCCTATGGTGCCCGGAATGTCCTGTCGGTCATGGGCGAGGCCGGCTATGGCTTTGCCGAGGATCCGTTCGGCTTTCACATGGGCACGGCGCCACGCGCTACGCCACGCCTGATGATGGAGATCGCCTTCGGCGTCTCCGCCGCGTCCAGGCGGCGTTTCTACGGCGAGCCGGTCGTCGGTCTGAAATAGCCGCTCAGCCCTTCAGCGCCGCCTCGATCGCCCCGAGCAGTTCCGGCGCATCGGGTGCCGTGCGCGAGCCGAAGCTCGTGACTTTTCCATCGCGGCCGACCAGGTATTTGTGGAAATTCCATTTCGGTGCCGCGTCGGCACCCAGCTCCGCCACTACCCGTTCATAGAACGGGTGGGCGGCCGGGCCGACCACAGGCACCTTCGACGTCATCGGAAAATCGACTGCGAACCTGGTCGTGCAGAAACTGTGGATCTCGGCTTCGGTGCCCGGCTCCTGCGCCCCGAAATCATTCGCCGGCACCCCGATCACGACCAGCCCCTGGTCGCGATACTGTTTCGACAACGTCTCCAGCCCCTCATATTGCGGGGTGAGGCCGCAGAAGGAGGCGACATTCACCACCAGCAGCACCTTGCCCCGGTAGGCATCGAGCGGCATCGGCCTGCCGTCGATCGACGTGAATGCGAAATCAAAAGCGTCCATGGACATTCCTTCGCCTCGTTCAGAGCAGTTCGACCGACGTCGCCTCGCGGCCGCGCGGCGCCGCCTTGACCTGCATCTTGACCAGTTGGCCGGTTTCGAGCGTGCCCAGGCCCGAGCGGCGCAGGACCGTACCATGGACGAAGACGTCCTTGCCGCCGTCGCTGGCCGAGATGAAGCCGAAGCCTTTGACCTCGTCGAACCATTTGACCGTGCCGTCGAGTTCCTCGGTCGGACCCGCCGGCCCGCGATCGTACCCGCCGCCGCGCGGTGCCCGGGGGACGGCACTCGTCTCGTCGACCGACAGGATGGCCGCGACCGCCAACCCCCTGGGTCCCTGGATCACGTCGCAGACGATGGTGGCACCCTCGGCAATCTCGTCGTGTCCGGCGTGGCCCAGCACGGCGGCCGGCAGGAACACGTCGCCGGTCCCATCGGCTGGGGTCACGAAACCGAACCCCTTGGTCCGATTGAACCATTTGACCGTTGTCGTCAATCGACGCGGATCGCCGTTGCCCGAGCCGCTCCGCGGCCCCTGAGAGTCGCCCATGAAATTCGCCGCCTTCGCCGGTCCGCATCGCCAGAGCCGAAAGCCTAGCATTCCTGGGCAGCCTTGAAAACGACCGGGCCGAGGCGAACCGGAAGCCGCGCCGACCGTTGACACGAGGCGGGCCCGCGCCCTATGGCAACGATCCAGCCGACATTTCATTCGCCCCCGGGAGAGAGACACCATGGCCGCATACAAGACGCTGGATCAGCTCGAGGTGGCGGGCAAGCGCGTGCTCGTGCGGGTCGATCTCAACGTCCCGATGCAGGACGGCAAGGTTACGGACGCCACGCGTATCGAGCGGCTGGTCCCGACCATCGAGGCGCTGGTCAAGGCCGGCGGCCGGGTCGTGCTGCTGTCCCATTTCGGCCGGCCGAAGGGCAAGCCCACACCGGAAGCCTCGCTCCGCCAACTCGTGGCGCCGCTGTCGGCGGCGCTCGGCGGCCGCACGGTCGCCTTCGCCGAGGATTGCATCGGGCCGGCCGCGGAGAAGGTCGTCGCCGACCTCCGGGACGGCGATGTGGCGCTGCTGGAAAACCTGCGCTTCCATCCGGGCGAAGAGATCAACGACCCGGGCTTCGCCTCGGCCCTGGCCAAGCTCGGCGACTTCTACGTCAACGATGCCTTCTCCGCCGCCCATCGCGCCCATGCCTCGACCGAGGCGCTGGCCCACCTGCTGCCGAACGCGGCTGGATTGCTGATGCAGGCCGAATTGGAGGCGCTGTCGGCGGCGCTGGAGAAGCCCGAGCGCCCGGTGGCTGCCATCGTCGGCGGCTCCAAGGTCTCGACCAAGCTCGATCTGCTGAACTCGCTGGTCAGCAAGGTCGACCTGCTGATCATCGGCGGCGCCATGGCCAATACCATGCTGCTGGCCCAGGGGGTCGAGGTCGGCAAGTCGCTGGTAGAGCGCGACATGCTGGAAACGGCGCAGGCCCTCTTCGGCGCCGCCCGCAAGGCCGGCTGCACCATCGTGCTGCCCGAAGATGCGGTCGTGGCCGCCAAGCTGGCGGTCGGACAGGACACGACGACCGTTCCGATCGGCCAGGTGCCGGCCGACCAGATGATCCTTGATGCCGGACCCAAGACGGTCGCGACCATCGTCGCCAAGCTGGAAGGGGCGAAGACCCTGGTGTGGAACGGCCCGGTCGGCGCGTTCGAATTTCCGCCGTTCGATGCCGGGACGAACGCGATCGCCCGGGAAGTGGCCCGGCTGGTCGCGGCCAGGAAGCTGCTGGCGGTCGCGGGCGGCGGCGACACGGTCTCGGCCATGTCCCATGCCGGCGTGATCGACAAGCTCAGCTATGTCTCGACCGCCGGTGGCGCCTTCCTCGAATGGCTCGAGGGCCGGGAATTGCCAGGAGTGAAGGCACTAACTGCCTGACAGCGAGGGCGGCTGTTCGATCGCCTCGTCCTCCAGGAGGTCGAACCGGTCCGACGGCAGCCGGATCGTGACCGTGGTGCCCTGGTCGATTTCGCTTTCGATCAGGATCTGCCCGTTGTGCAGTTCGACCATGGCGCGGGTCAGCGGCAGGCCGAGGCCCGTGCCCTCGTATTTTCGGCTCAAGGTACCGTCGACCTGGCCGAACGGCTTGAGGGCGATCGCGATATCCTCGGCCGCGATGCCGATGCCGGTATCGATCACGCGCATCAGCAGGTCGCCGTCCGGTGCGCGCTCGGCCTCGACCCGGACCGAGCCGCCGGCCGGCGTGAACTTGACGGCGTTCGAGATCAGGTTCAGCAGGATCTGCCGCAGTTTGCGGGGATCCGCGCGCAGCGGCGCGAGCCCGTCCGCCACTTCGGCCACCAACCGCAGGCCGCTGCGCATCGCGCGTTCCCGCATCAGGCGCACCACACCGTCGATCACGCTCTTGAGATCCAGCGCTTCCTCGTTGAGGTCGAGCTGGCCGGCCTCGGCCTTGGCCAGGTCGAGGATGTCGTTGATGAGTTCCAACAGGTGGCGGCCGCTGTTCAGCACGTCCTGCAAGTATTCGCGGTAGGGCTTGGCGATCGGCCCCATCGTCTCCGCGATGATCAGTTCGGAAAAGCCGATGATCGCGTTCAAGGGCGTACGCAGTTCGTGGCTGATGTTGGCCAGGAATTCCGACTTGGCGCGGTTGGCGCTTTCGGCCACTTCCTTCGCCTCGAACAGCGCGCTCTCGCGACGTTTCAATTCGGTGATGTCGGTGCGGATGCCGACGATCGACCCGTCGGCCGTGATCCGGTCGGTGGCCCGGATCCATCGACCGTCGGCCATCTGGTATTCGATCGCCGACATCATCGTCGCCCGCTCGGTCAGCGTCACGGCCAGCAGTCGCTCTGCGATCTCGTTTTCGTGCATGTCTCCGCAGGCGAGCGAGGTGCTGACGATGTCGTGAAAACTCTCGCCGGCATGGATCCGGCGCGCGCTGAGCGGATACATCGCAAGGAAGCGCTGGTTGCACAGCAGCAGCCGCTCGTCGCTGTCGAACAGCGCGAAACCTTCCGAGATGCTGTCGATCGCCTGGGTCAGCTGGGTGCGCGACTGCGCCACCATGCCCAGCGCCATCGCTTCTGCCGTCACGTCGCGGTTGGTACCGCGATAGCCGCGAAAGCGACCGTCGGCCGGATCGAACACCGGCAGGCCGGCCATACGGCATTGCCGTTCGGTGCCGTTCGCATGGCGCATCAGGAACGGCTTGTCGCGGAACGGGCGGGGCTGGAACGGGTCGAGCGCGCTCGGCGCCATCTCGCCCTGCTCGTCCACGAAGCGACCGAGATCGAGCAGGTTGCGGCCGATCAGTTCGCGCGGATGGAAGCCCAGAAGCTCGTTGACCCGCGAAGAGACCGCGGTCAGCACCAGATCCGATCCGGTTTCCCAGATCCAGTCGGAAACCAGGCGGGCGACGTCGTCGAGCCGGTCTTCCGCCGCGGCCAGCTGTTGGCGCAGACGACCGGTCAACGACGATTCCTCGACCGCGGTCGCGATGCCGACCAGCGTCCCGTCGGGCAGGAAGGCACCCCAATGCTCCGAGCGGACAGTTTCCCGACCGGTCGGTGTCTCGACCTGGTCTTCGCGCAGATGGGTCGCCCCGCGCGCCAGCCCCGCGACGACCTCGGCCAACGGCCAGGGCAGCAGCGGGGGCGCGCCGGCATCGCCGCCGATACGCTGGGTGAAGTCGCGCCAGGCCAGATTGCTCCACAGCGCCCGGCCTGCGGCATCGCTGATGAGGATACCGCCGCCGCGGCCGAGGAAATCCAGCCCGACCACGTCGAGGATGAGCCGGCACCGCGGATCGAGCATACCCGAATATTCGGCTGTGGCGGCGACCGGCTCGGCCGAGGTCGTCAGCTGCGGCCTCTCGGCGATCGGAAGAGACGACACATTCGCTCCCCTCGACGTCAGTGCCGCGTCGGCGCGCGTTGCGGCTGTTCGATCTGCCAGATGGCCCGGAGGAAATTCGGATCGCGCTGCCATTTCTTCAACAGCATGCCCGCCGCGTCGTCCTTGATCCGGTCGTAGAGACCCAGGATGCCGGCCATATCGGCCAGGTGATTGACCGTATCGCGACCGCGCGCCTTGCGGGTCAGCACATAGATCGAGGCGAAGGTCGACTTGTCGATCCCGCTGCCCTTGCAGGCGATCGCCAATCCCTCGCCGCCCGGCTCGAACAGCATGCGTTGCACCAGTTGCAGGCGGATGCCGGTATATTTCCCGAACAAAGCGGCAAACAGCGCCACCTCGCCTTCGCGCAGCGTCTTCACGATCAGCGCCGGCGTGATTTCCTGGCGCTCGGCCAGTTCGTCCGCCAACTCGACTGCCTTCGGCCGATGATCGTCGCCGTTCTCGGTCAGGGCCTTGACGGTGGATTCCATCGTCTCGTCGAGTTCGCCCGGATCGATTTCATAGCGATCGAGAATGTAGGTCCGGAGCGCTGCCGAAACCCACCAATACATCCGCTTCGCGAGCGTCGTATCGAGGTCGGGCCGGCGCAGCAGCGGATTCTGGTAGGTATCGACGCGCTGCGACTGCTCGACCAGATATTCCATCGTCCGCTGCGAGATCTTGGCGTTGTGATTTTCGAGCAGGGTCTTGATGACGTCGACGCTGTCCGTCGCGATCAGCGCCTCGGAAACTTCCTCGGACACGGACTTGCGGATGCCGATCGCCAACTGATGCTCGAGCGTGCGGTTGCGGATGATCTCGATCAGTTCGAGATCCTGCAGCACGTCGCTGTTGACCAGCAGCGGGTGGGCCACCTCGATGTCGTCGTTCGCCAGCGCGATGACCAGGTCGTGCGGCGCCCGCGGCTGCTCCGACAGCCGTTCGGCCAGCGCCCGGCGCACGGAGACCTCGACGTCGTGGATCAGCTGGCGCAGGATTTCCGTCATCAGCGACCGTTCGCGGTCGCTCAGTACGTCATGCTGCGAGAAGAACAGGTCGCCGATGGTCGCAACCAGCATGCGTCGCCCGGCGACGGTCTTGTCCCGCGCCAGATCGAACAGATACTCGAGATCGTCCCGCTCAACCTTCGACATTACGATCCCCTGAAGGATTGGCCGATGGCAGCGCCAATCCTGAAACGAACGTGAGCACCAGTGATACCAGGTCTCGTAACTTGTCCGGCATTCAACGCAAATTCATCTGCCTCGTTCGTCAATACAATATCCGATCTGGCGTCTTGAGAAAGTGTTAAACGAACGAATTTCGCCGGCGATTGACATATCCGTTGCAACCGCAAAGTCGCGAGGTCGCCAAGCACTTCTCGTCGTGGCCGATTGGTGGTAGAGTGCTCGTAGCCCAACTAGGATTTTCCGATGTCGATCGCCCTGTCCAACGCGATCCCGCCCCCTCCGCCGCAGCCGACCGTGCTGCCGGCGCAGGTCCAGGTCGCCCAGGGCTCCTCCGTGCCGGTGCCGGCCATCGCCGTGACCGCGAACGACAAGGGCGGCAACTCCCGCGAGTCGAAGAACGATACCGGCAGCAAGTCCGAACAGAACGACCAGCGCCGCGGCAAGGTTGTCGATCTCTACGCTTGAGGCCAATCAAGCTGGGAGCTTGAGACCTTAACTCAGCCCGACCAAGCTGCGTGCGAAGGACGACGCCTCGAACGGGCGCAGGTCTTCCGCCGTTTCACCGACGCCGATGGCGTGCACCGGGATGCCGTAGCGTTCGGCCAGGCTGACCAGCACGCCGCCGCGCGCCGTGCCGTCCAGCTTGGTCATGACGATGCCGGTCACGCCGACCAGCTCGCGGAAGATCTCGGCCTGAGCATGGGCATTCTGGCCGACCGTGGCATCGAGCACCAGCAACACGCTGTGCGGAGCCGCCGGATCGCCCTTTTTCAGCACGCGCACGACCTTCTGCAACTCGGCCATCAGGTCCGTGCGATTCTGCAGCCGACCGGCCGTGTCGATCAGCAGCACGTCGGCACCCTCGGCGCGGGCCGCCTGGAGCGCGTCCAGCGCCAACCCGGCGGCGTCGGCGCCGGTCGGCCGCGTCGTGATCGGGCAGCCGGTCCGGTCGGCCCAGATCTTCAGCTGCTCGACCGCAGCCGCGCGGAACGTGTCGCCCGCCGCCAGATGCACGGCCATGCCGGCATCGCGATATTGCTTGGCCAGCTTGCCGATCGTCGTGGTCTTGCCGCTGCCGTTCACACCCACGACCAGGATCACGTGCGGCTTCAGCGCGCGATCGATCTTGAGCGGCTTGGCGATCGGCTCGATCAGCTCGACGATGACCTCGGCCAGGGAGGCGCGGACCTCTTCGGGCGAGACCTCCTGACCGAAGCGCGTCTTGCGCAGACGGCCGGTCACCTCGGTCGCGATCGCCATGCCCATGTCGGCCTGGATCAGCAGTTCCTCGAGTTCGTCGAGTGTCTCGTCGTCGAGCCGCCGGCGCGCGAAGATGCCGGTGATGCCTTCGCCGAGCTTGGCGGAAGACCGGCCGAGGCCCCGCTTCAGCCGTTGCAGCCAACCGCCGCCTTCGCTCACTCGACCTCTCCCATCAACTCATCACCTTCGACTGCGGTCACCCGCGCCCGGAACAAGGCACCCACATCGACCGGCCGGTCGGGCCGCAGCGGCGCGTAATGCGCGGTATGGCCGATCCCACCCCGTTCCATCAAGACCTCCGCGATGGTCCCGACCTGGGCCGCGAGAAATTCCCGGCTCGCCACCGCGCCCCTGGCGCGAAGCCGCGCCGCGCGATCCTTGACCTGCTCGCCCGGCACCGGCGGCATGCGCGCGGCCGGCGTTTCCTCCCGCGCACTATAGGGGAAGACGTGCAGATGGGTCAGCCCGGCCTCGTCGACCAGATCGAGCGTGCGCTGGAACGCGTCCTCGGTCTCGGTCGGAAATCCGGCAATCAGGTCGGCGCCCAGCGCCACGCCGGGACGCAGCGACCGGGCGCGCGCCGTGACCGCCAGCACATCGGCGCGGGCGTGACGTCGCTTCATGCGCTTCAGCACCAGATCGTCACCGGCCTGGACCGACAGGTGCAGATGCGGCATCAGCCGCGGCTCGTCGGCGATCAGGCACCACAGATCCTCGTCGATTTCGACCGGGTCGAGCGACGACAGGCGCAGGCGCGGCAGGTCCGGCACCAGGGCCAGCAGGCGCCGCGCCATCTGCCCCAGCGACGGCTTGCCCGGCAGGTCGGCGCCATAGGCGGTCAGGTCGACGCCGGTCAGCACCAGCTCACGATAGCCGCCATCGACCAGCCGGCGCGCCTGGGCGACGATCTCGCCGACCGGCACGGACCGGTTCGGTCCGCGCGCCAAGGGGATGACGCAGAAGGTGCAGCGATGGTCGCAGCCCTGCTGCACCTGTAGGAAGCCGCGGGCATGGCCGTCGAAACCGTCGAGCAGGTGGCTCGCCGTTTCGGCCAGGGCCTGGACGTCGCCGACCAGCAGCGGGGCGGCATCGGCGGCCCAGCCGGCCGCCGTCAGCTTCTCGCCGTTGCCCAGCACGCGGGCGACCTCGGGCATCGCGGCGAAACGGTCTGGATGCAGTTGCGCGGCACAGCCGGTCACGATGATAGGCGCATCGGGCCGGCGGCGATGGGCGCGGCGGATCGCCTGGCGCGCCTGGCGCTCAGCCTCGGCCGTCACGGCGCAGGTATTGACGATGACCGCGTCCGTCAGGCCCGCCTCGCCGGCCAGCCGACGCATGACCTCGGACTCGTAGATGTTGAGCCGACAGCCGAAGGTCAGGAGTTCCAGGCCTGCCATGTCGGGCGGATCAGGCCGCGTCGAACAGCGACGGGTCGAGCGTGCCGGTGAAGCTGGTCGCGACCGGCCCGGTCATCAGCACATGGCCGTCCTCGCGCCATTCGATGGTCAGGCGCCCGTGCTTCACCAGGATCTCCGCCTTACGCCCGGTCAGCCCGCGCCGCGCGGCCGCGACGAGGGTGGCGCAGGCGCCGCTGCCGCAGGCGAGCGTCAGGCCGGCGCCGCGCTCCCAGACCTGAAGACGGATGCGGCCGGGCGAGACGACCTGGGCGAAGCCGATGTTGGCGCGAGCCGGAAAGATCGCGTGATGTTCGAGAATGGACCCGAGCCGCGCCATGTCGACCGCGTCGAGATCGGGCACGAAGAAGGTCGCGTGCGGATTGCCCATGGAGCAGCAGGTGGCGTCGCCCAGGCCGTCGAGCCCGATCGGCACCGCGAGCGTATCGATGGCCTGGGCCAGCGGCACCGCCTGCCAGTCAAGCCGCGCCGGTCCCATGTCGACGGTGATCTCCCCGCCCGCACGGTTGGCCGGCAGCAGGCCGGAGATGGTCTCGACCACGATCCGGTCGCGGCCGCTTTCGTCCAGCACCTTGGAAACGATGCAGCGCGTAGCGTTGCCGCAGGCGCCGGACTCGCTGCCGTCGGCATTGAGGATGCGCATGAATACGTCGGCGCCGGCCGATTGCGGCGGCTCCAGCACGATCAACTGGTCAAATCCGACGCCGGTGTGGCGATCGCCGATCGCCTGCGCCGCCGCCTCGGACACGCGGATCGGGCGCACGCGTCCGTCGATCACGACGAAGTCGTTGCCCAGCCCATGCATCTTGGCGAACGGTACGGTTTCCATAAGGATCATATAGGATGCCGCCCGATCGCCTGTCCACCCGTGCCCGGCGCGGATCGGTCCCGACCTTAGAGCTTATGCAGCTTGTCGAACGCGGCTTTCTGTTCGGGCTTCGCGTCGCGCTGGTGCTTCGCCTTCCACTCGTCGTACGGCATGCCGTAGACGATTTCGCGCGCCGCCGGATCCGGTACGGTGATGCCCTGCTCCTCTGCCGCCTCGCGATACCAGCGCGACAGGCAGTTGCGGCAGAAGCCGGCCAGATTCATCAGGTCGATGTTCTGCACGTCGGTGCGTTCCTGCAGATGCGCCACCAAACGACGGAACGTCGCCGCCTCGAGTTCGGTCTTCGTCTTGTCGTCCATCGGGATTCCCTTCGATCAGACGCCGTCGACCGCGTCGGAGCATATATGGGCGCTCAGAGCGGATGTGCTTAGAGACTTCCGCCGACCATGGCTCCACCATCGACGACGATCGTCTCGCCGGTCATGAAATAGCCGGCCTTGGAGGCCAGGAACACCGCGGCGCCGGCGATGTCGCGCGGATCGCCGATGCGGCCCAGCGGCGAGGCGTTCAGCACGTTCTTCAAGGTCGCCGGATCGTCCCACAGCGCCTTGGCAAAGTCGGTCTTGACCAGGCCCGGCGCGATCGTGTTGACGCGGATGCCCTGCTTGCCCCAGTCGAGCGCCAGGTTGCGCGCCAGATGCATGTCGGCCGCCTTGGACACGCCATAAGCGCCGATGACCGGCGAGCCGCGCAGGCCGGCGATCGAGCTCAGGAAAATGATCGAGCCGTCGCCCTTCCCGATCATGCCGGGCGCCACCATCTGGGACAGCCACAGGTTCGAGCGCACGTTCGCGTTCATGATCTTGTCCCAGGCATCGTCGCCGATGCCGGAGACCGGGCCGTAGTACGGGTTGACCGCAGCGTTGCACACCAGGATGTCGACCGGGCCATGGGCCGCGACCGTGCCGTCGACCAATGCCTGCAATTGCACCTTGTCGTTGATGTTGGCGCCGATCGCGATCGCCGTGCCGCCTTCCGCCTGGATTTCCGCCACGACCTCATGGCAGGCGTCGACCTTGCGGCTGGAAACGGTGACCCGCGCGCCATGCCGCGCCAGTTCGACCGCAATGGCGCGGCCGATGCCGCGCGACGAACCGGTGACGAGGGCGGTCTTGCCGGTAAGGTCGAAAAGCGAGGGAACGGTCGACATGGGACGGGGCTTCCTTCGGAGGTTTCCTGGATCCTGATCGGCGACGGCTCCGTGGGCCGACCGCTCGTTTGTTTGGTGATGCTAGCCTCTGGGGCTCATGACGCGCAACAGGTGCCACCCGTTTTGGCGTCTCCCGATTTGACAGCCGGTGCGGCGCCCCCGATCATCGGGGACGACACGCGAGCATCGAGGAGGAAGCGGCCATGGTCGAGGCGAGCGAGCAGCAGATCCGACGCGTCGCCTGCATCGGCGGCGGCACGATCGGGGCCAGTTGGGCCGCCTATTTCATGGCGCGTGGCCTGGACGTCACCTTGGCCGATCCGGCCCCCGACGGCGAGGACGCCGCCCGCCGCATCATCGACGGCGCCTGGGGCACGCTGGAACGGCTGGGTCTGGCGCCGGACGCCTCGCCCGACCGCTGGCGCTTCTTCAGCGATCCGGTCGCGGCGACCGACGGCGCCGATTTCGTGCAGGAGAGCGCACCGGAGCGCTATGAGATCAAGCTCGAGCTGCTGGAGCATCTGTCGGCGGCGCTGCCCCGCGAAATCATCATCGCGTCCTCTTCGTCCGGCTTGTTGATCAGCCGGCTGCAGGAGGCTTGCACCTATCCCGAGCGCTGCGTCATCGGCCATCCGTTCAACCCGCCGCACATCGTTCCGCTGGTCGAAGTGGTCGGCGGCCTGAAATCCGCACGCTGGGCGATCGACCGCGCGATGCACTTCTATCGCTCGATCGGCAAGCATCCGATCGAAATCCGCAAGGAGGTGCCGGGCCATCTGGCGAACCGGCTTCAGTCGGCATTGTGGCGCGAGGCGGTGCATCTGGTGGCGGAAGGTGTCGCCACGGTCGCCGACGTCGATGCCGCGATCAGCGAAGGCCCCGGCCTGCGCTGGGCATTGATGGGACCGCACCTGACCTTTCATCTGGCCGGTGGCGCCGGCGGCATGGCGCACTACATGGATCACCTGGCGCCGGCCGTCTCTGGCTGGTGGCCGCACCTGGGTCATCCGACCCTGACATCGGAACTGCAGGCACAGATCATCGAAGGTGTCGCGGCGGAAGCCGACGGCCGGTCGGTCGAGGAATTGGCTCGCCGCCGCGACGAGTTCCTGGTCCGGGTTCTGGAGGCCCGCCGCCTGGTCGAAGGAAAATAGATTTTCCCGCCATTCCCGCGGACACGGGGAATGATGGTCAGGCAAACTTCCGACAAAAGGAGCCTTCATGCGCAGCCTCATCTTCAATCGCTTCGGCGAACCGTCCGACGTGCTGACCCTGGAGGACGTGCCGGCGCCGGAGCCGGGCGAAGGCCAGGTGCGCGTCAGGCTGGGCGCGCGATCGATCAACCCGTCCGACGTGCTGACCGTGCGCGGCCAATATGGCCGCCGCCCGAAGCTGCCGGCGACGCCCGGCTATGAGGCGGCCGGCACGATCGACGCGGTCGGTCCGGGCGTCACCGGCTGGCAGGTCGGCCAGCGGGTCATCCCGCTGGGCATCGAAGGCACCTGGCAGGAGGCGATCATCGCGCCGGCCAAGGCGCTGATGGCGACGCCCGAGGGGCTGCCCGACAAGATCGCCTGCCAGATGCTGGCCAATCCCCTGACCGCGCATCTGCTGCTGTTCGACCTGCTGGATGCCAAGGCCGGTGACTGGGTCGTGCAGACTGCCGCCGGCTCGACGCTCGGCCAATTGATGATCCAGTTGGCGAAGCTGAACGGCGTCAACCTGATCAACGTCATCCGCAGCCGCGGCGGCGTCGAGGCGCTGAAGGCGGCAGGCGCCGAACATGTCGTGGTGACCGAGGACGAGGACCTCGCCGCCCGCTTCACCGAGATCGCCGGCAAGACCCCGATCACCAAGGCGGTCGATGCGGTCGCGGGCGAGACCGGCGGCAAGCTCGCCACCGCATTGGGTTTCGGCGCCACCCTCGTGGTCTATGGCGCCCTGTCGATGCAGCCGATCCCGCTCGATGCCGGGCGGCTGATCTTCCGCGGCCTGACCGTCAAGGGTTTCTGGCTGACCGATTGGTTCCGCACCGCGACCCGCGAGACGCGGGACAAGACGCTCGGCGAGATCGGCAAGCTGCTGGCGAGCGGGCAGCTCGTGCCGCCGGTCGAGGCGGAATACGACCTGGCCGACGTCCAGGCCGCGATCGTCCATTCCGAACGGCCGGGCCGCACCGGAAAGATCATCCTGGTCGGCTGACCTCAGGCGACGCGACGCGCGGCCGGTGGAAAGACCAGCCGCGCGGTCGTTCCCTTGCCCGGTGCACTGTCGATCGCGAAGCTGCCGCCATGCAATCCCATCAACCGGGCGACGATGGACAGGCCCAGCCCCGAACCCGCGCCTTCACGCCGGGCCGTCATCGCGCCCAGCTTGCCGAACGGCTCCAGCGCGTCATGCAGGCAATCGTCGCTCATGCCGATCCCCGTATCGGCCACTTCGACCAGGGCACCGCCGCCGGGAGCGGGCCGGACGCGGATCGCAAGCTGACCCTCGCGCGGGGTGAACTTGATGGCGTTCGACAGGAGATTGAGCAGCACCTGGCGGAACGCCAGATCGTCGGCCTCGATCTCGACCGATGGATCGACCGATACCTCGACACTCAGCCGCTTGGTCTCGATCTCCGACCGGACCAGGCGCAGGCAGGCCCGGGTCAGCGCCGCGGCATCGAGCTTGCCCGGCGCGATCTCGCGCTTGCCCGCCTCGATCTTCGACAGGTCGAGGATGTTGTTGATCAGGCTCAACAGCAGATTGCCGCTGCGGTGGATGTCCTCGACATAGCCGAGGTACCGGGGATGGCCGAGCGGGCCGAAGGCCTCGCACAGGATCGTGTCGGAAAAGCCGATGATGGCATTCAGCGGCGTCCGCAGGTCGTGGCTCATCGCCGCCAGGAACATCGACTTGACCTTGCTCGCCTGCTCGGCCTGATCGCGCGCGAGCGCCAGTTCGCGGGCGATCCGCCGATTTTCGGCGATCTCCGCCTCCAGCTCGGCATTGATCCGCGTCAGATCGGCCGTCCGTTCCGCGACGTGACGTTCCAGCTCGGCGTTGAAGCGTACGAGTCCGGTCTCGATCTCGGCATGGCTCCGAAGTTCCTCCGCCAGGAACAGGTTCGCATCGCGCAACTGCATGGGACTGGCCGCCGCCAACAGGCGCGGCAGCAGCGGCCATAGCGTGAAGGCGGTGGCAAGCGAGGCGAACGCCGTCGCCGCCTTGGTCATGCCTTGCAGGACATAGACCGGTTTCCAATAGGTCACCACCTCGATCACGTGGGTGAAGCCGCACAACAGGATGAAGGCCGAGAACAGCAGGAAGGTGCCGGGGATGGTGATGTCCCGGCGGCGAAGCACCAGGATCACCAGGAACACCGGGATCGAGAAATAAGCGGCGGCGATCGCCAGGTCCGAAATGAGGTTGAGGGCCGCGACCCGCCCGTCGCCGGTCAGGCAGAACTCGTGGGGCAGGAAACCGTCGGTGGAAAACAGCCAGTCGAGCGCTTGGGAGAACATGTCCGTCCCTCCACCAAAGCGCGCCATCCGGCAGGCCGTCGCCTTCGCGCAAGAAAGTGGCGGCCCATCCGATCGCCGGAAACCAGCTGGTCGCGCGGTGAGATTCAACAAGCAGCCGAATTGTACCGCCCGCAGAACGGGAAACACAATTCACTTTTCCTCCAGGGGTCGAAAACCAATGGGCCTGCGGATTGAGCAGACCGGGTGGCTTCAGGCCGGCATGCACTCGGTCAACGCCGTAGGCGGGCGCGACCAGACCTGGCTCTTGCCCAGCCACGGCACACCGATGAAACCACGGACGCGCAGGTTGCCGTCGTCCTGCAGGACCATGCGCGACTTGTAGGTATCGCCGTCCTCGGGATTGTAGATCCAGCCATCTTCCCATTCGCCCTGGCCGGTCTTGTTGAAGCCACCGATCATCGGCAATTGGCACAGCGTCCGCGTCTTGAGCTTCGCGTCGGGATTTTCGTTGTCGAGTTTGGGCTTGCCGGCCGGATCCAGCGGCTCGCGCAGCCAGGCGATCTTGCCGCACAGCTGCTGGCCGCAGGGCGCGATCAGGATACCGGCGCGCTGGGTCTGGTCGAACCACCAGCCGGTAATGTCGTCGCCGCCCGCCCGCGCCGGCATCGCCGACAGGAAAGCACCGGCGCCGATGAGCAGCGCCAGTCCCAGGATCGATTTGCGAATCATCGCCTCCTTCATTGTGCCTTCGGCCGCCGCGCGGCCTGTTCCTTGACTTCCAGGCGGGCGATGGTCCGCAGATGGACCTCGTCCGGGCCGTCGATGATCTGCAGCGCCCGGCCCCAGGTCCAGAGTGCCGGCAAGGGTGTGTCCGGCGTCAGCCCGGCAGCGCCGAAGGTCTGGATCGCCCGGTTGCAGATCGCCGTCTGGATGCGGGGCACGATCACCTTGATCAGACCGACCTCTTTGCGGGCACCCTTGGTGCCATACTTGTCTATGAGCCAGGCCGCTTTCAGCACCAAGAGCCGCGCCTGCTCGATTTCCAACCGGGACAACGCGATCCATTCGGCGACCGTTCCATGGTCCCGCAGCAGGCTGCCAAAGGTCTTGCGGCGCCCGGCCCGCTCGACCATCAGTTCGAGCGCCAGCTCGCATTGACCGAGCGAGCGCATGCAATGGTGGATGCGGCCGGGGCCGAGCCGGGCCTGGGCGATGGCGAAACCCTCACCCTCCTGGTGGACCAGATTCGCGACCGGCACGCGCACGTTGGTGAAGCGCATCTCGCAATGCCCTTCGTGCGCCAGGTGGTGCATGATGGTCGGGTTGCGCACGACCTCGACGCCGGGCGTGTCCATCGGCACCAGCACCATGGAATGCCGGCGATGGCTCTCCGGCCGATCCGGGTTCGACAGACCCAGCAATATCAGGATCTTGCAGCGCGGATCGGCCGCGTTGGTGATGAACCATTTGCGCCCGTCGACGACATATTCGTCGCCCTCGCGCCGGATCGTGGTGCGCACGTTGGTCGCGTCCGATGAAGCCACGTCCGGTTCGGTCATGGCAAAGGCGGACCGGATCCGGCCGTCGAGCAGCGGCACCAGCCAGTCCCGCTTCTGCTCGGGCGTGCCGAACATATGCAGCACTTCCATGTTGCCGGTATCGGGGGCGCTGCAGTTGAACACTTCCGACGCCCACATGTAGCGGCCCATGATCTCCGCACATGGTGCGTAATCCATGTTCGACAGCCGCGTGCCTGGCTCGTCATCATTCAGGTGCGGCAGGAACAGGTTCCACAGGCCGGCGGCGCGCGCCTTGGCTTTCAACTCGTCGATGAACGGCGGCGGAAAGATGCCGTCCCGCTCGACCACCTGCTGCCATTCCGGATCGCGCGAGGCGACATGCTCGGCCATGAAACCCTTGAGACGGGCCTGGATCGCCTGCGACGTCTCGGAAAATTCGAAATCCATCGATCCTCTCCTACGAAACCAGGGCCCAGGCCCGGTCGGCCAGCAGCAGCCCGCGCGCGCCGACCCGTTCGGCGTCGGGGCTCGACGCGTTGCCGAGCTTGGCCCGCGCCAGCACGCCTTCGACGATGACCGCCAGGCGGAACATGGCGAAGGCCTGGTGGAAGGCCGTGATGCCTTCGGTCCGCCCGGCGAGCGCGCAATAGTCGGCGACATGCTCGTCGAGGCCGGGAATGCCCTCGGCCGCGAGATCAAGGTCGGCGATGCCGCCCATCTCGCCGGCGGGCACATGATAGCTGATGCAGTTGAAGGCGAGATCGGCCAGGGGGTGGCCGAGCGTCGACAATTCCCAGTCGAGGATGGCAATCACACGCGGCTCCGTCGGATGGAACATCAGATTGTCGAACTTGAAGTCTCCATGGGCGATCGTCGCCTCGTCGCCCGGCGGCACATGGTCGGGCAGCCAGCGGCACAACGCGTCGATCGACGGGTTCTCGCGGGTCTTGGAATGGGCCCACTGATCGGTCCAGCGGCGGATCTGGCGGGCATAATAATTGCCGGCCTTGCCGAAATCGCCGAGCCCGATCGCGACCGGGTCGACCTGATGCAGGGCGACCATCGCCGCGGCCATGGCATGGTAATGGGCACGCCGCTCTGAAGGCGGCAGTTCGGGCAGTGCCGCCGTGCGGAACACCCGGCCGGTCAGGCGCTCCATGACGTAGAACGGCGTGCCGATCACGCTCGCGTCTGTCGCGTAATGCAGCATGCGCGGCACCGGCACATCGGTGTCGGCCAGCGCCGCCATGATGCGGTACTCGCGATCGATCGCATGGGCCGATTTCAGCAGCGGCCCCGGCGGCTGCTTGCGCAGGATATACTCGCCGGATGCCGTCACGACCAGATAGGTCGGGTTCGACTGCCCGACCGACATTTGCCTGATCGCCGTGATCGGGCCGGTCGCGAGCACGCGGTCGAGATAGGCGCCCAGCTCGGCCTCGGGCAGCCGGTGCGCCGCCCGGACCTCGGTCGTCTCATTCTGGCCGACCAGGCCTCCCGATCGCGCCATGTCGCCTCCCCTCGCCCGCGGCAAACAGCCGTTTGTTCTTCAGGTTCGCCGGGGACGATGGCCGATCGCGCAGCACTTGTCCATGCGGCGCGAGGCCGGTTGCAAAGGCAGATCTCAGGCAGAGATATTGATGGCCACCTTCGACAGATCGATCGATTGCGCCGCGATCTCCGCACCGCTGGCGCCGGATGCAATGGCCGATTGCGCGGTGGACGCCGCCGCCTGGTTGAACTCGCCGCCGAGCTTCTTCGCCTCGTCCTTCTTATGCTTGTCCGGGGAAAGATTGAGCAGGGACAGCGCCTTGGTCTCCAGCTTCTTCAGTTCCTTGAACGCCGCCGTGACCTCGCTGAAGAAGTCGCCCGGATTGTCCGCCGCCGCCTGGTCCGGATCCGGCGGAGTGCCCTGGCCGTTGCCGGAACCGGCCGCGGTCCCGGCAACCGGAGAGGCCGCAGCCGGCACGTTCGCCGCGGCAGGACCGGATGGGGCCGTCTTCGCGTCCTGTTGCGCAGATTGGGCCGCCTTGTCCGCTGCGGCCTTCGCCGCCTGGGATGCCTGATCGGTCGCGGCCTTGGCGGTGCTCGCCGGATCGTCGCCGGTCGCGGCCGCGCTGGTCGCCTGTGCCGCAGCCGTACCGGCTTCGGACGTCGCCGCGGCGGCCGGCGTGGGCGCGCCCGGCAACGCGCTGCCGCTGTTCGCGGCATAGTCTTTGGCAATGCTGGCGATCTGCTTCGCGAGGCCTGTGGTCTGCTTGGCCAGCTCTTCCGGCCCGAGGCCGATGCCCAGCAGCTGCAGAATGCGCAACTGCTGAATGGCGGCCTTCAGCTGCTTGGCGTCGAAATCCTTCTGGGATTCCGAAGAGAGCTGCGAATTGAGCGCGCCCAGCACCAAGCTCGCGGCCGGGCTGGTCGCGATGATGTCGGTCGGGTCATCGGCTGTCGCGAGCCGATGCCGTTGCTGAGCGGTGGTCGTTGAGGGACCCGGCTTCGCGGCGGTGCCTTGTCCCTGCCTGGCCTGGAGGTTGGGGCCGACAGAAAGCCGCTGAACGCTGAAGTCAGACATCGGGTTTCCTTTTAGGATGCCGAGGACGCGCCCGAATTTTTCGGCCGGCGTGCGAACATGCACAGATATATATGACGACTGCGACCTGGGGTGCGGAATTTATATGTTGGATGTCGTCATGGTTGCTTAACCCTTTGCAGTGAACTGAGCGGCCCGCCAGGTCGCTGGCTATAGCTGACCGATGCGAACCTGTTTCCGGGGCACAGCAAAATGTTCCCATTTTGTTCTCTACAGATTCCGAAACATCTGAGATAGATTTCCCATCGCTCGCATGACGCCCGCCCGGATCCCTCCGCGGCGGGCTTTTTGTTTTGCGCTTCCAGCAAGAAGGACCCTGCTTCATGGCAGCATCCCCCGGCCCTTCCGAGGCGGGCCTGTTCGCGCGCGTGGTCGGTGGCCTGCGTTATGCGGTGACCGGTACGGCGCCCGCCTGGTTCGGCCCGTCGCAGCCGCTCCGGCCCGAGGCGCCGGCCGAGACCGCGGGCCGGCAGTTCGACTATCCGGTCGGCTATAATCTGCGGCTCCAGCCGCGCCAGGACGAGGGCACCGGCTTCGCGGAACTGCGCGGTTTGGCCGACGCCTACGATCTGGTCCGCCTGGTGATCGAGACGCGCAAGGACCAGATCGAAGCGCTCGACTGGACGGTGCGGCCCCGGCGCGGCGGGTCCTCGGACGATCCGCGGATATCCGCGATCCAGGACCTGCTGCGTTCGCCGGACCGAGAGCATCCCTGGGGCACCTGGGTGCGGCCGCTGCTGGAGGACCTGTTCGTGCTCGATGCGCCGACGCTCTATGTCCGGCGCACCGCCTCGGGCGCGCTCTGGGGCCTGGAGGTGGTCGACGGCGCCACGATCAAGCGGCTCTTGGGACCGGACGGGCGCACGCCGCGGCCGCCGGACCCGGCCTACCAGCAGGTGCTGAAGGGCGTGCCGGCGGTCGATTATACCGCCGACGAGCTGATCTACGCGCCGCGCAATCCGCGGCCGCACAAGGTCTATGGCTATTCGCCGGTCGAGCAGATCCTGATGACGGTCAACATCGGGCTGCGGCGCCAGGTCAGCCAGCTCAACTATTTCACCGAGGGCAACACGCCGGAAGCACTGATCGGCGTGCCGGAGCAA
>NZ_DASZBY010000004.1:0-8990 GCF_035943795.1 Aliidongia sp.
CATTCGCAACCGTTGAGCCTGCCGCGCCTGCCTTTGTTTGCTTATCGCGCCATCGCCCGAAAAGCTCTGGTTCGAGGGCTAAGAGGGAATGGTCAGCTAGGCCGCTGTTCCGCCACTTGGTCATAATGCTGCGTTGCTGCGCCCTGGGCTTCGCCGGCTTTGGGTCGACGACTTCTTGTTCGTACCGATCCAGCAGCATCCGCAGAGACGTGTTGGCTTCCTTGTCGCGGCTCATTCGTTCGTGCCGTGCCGACGCTCCGAGCTTGAGTTCGATGAACCGCTGGGCTTCAGCGTGCGTGTCGAATGTCTCGTTGACCTTTTCGAGGATCCCGTCGCGGCCCTTCCGGCGGATCTTCACTTGCCATGAATTTCCGCGCTTTATCGGGTTGGGCATATTGGGGGAACTCCTGGGGTGGCTACTTCCCAGTGTCCCACTTTGTCCCAATTCCCGCAATGATTTTGGGACAAATAATCTGAAATTACAAAAGTTCGTTTGTTTTCAATTGGTGAGGACGGAGGGAGTCGAACCCTCATGCCCGAAGGCGTCAGATTTTAAGTCTGAGGTGTCTACCGGTTCCACCACGTCCTCGACCGGGCGAGAGCAGTAGCATCAAGCCGGGGCGGGCGGCAACGGGGCTATGCCTTGGTTTCGGGCTCGCGCTCGACCGGCTCGCCGCCGAAGCCGCGGATCATGGCGATCACCGCTTCGCTCGCATGTTCCAGCGCAGCCGGATCGGCGCTGCGCAGCACCAGCGACACGCCGAAGCCGCCGCCACCGGTCCAGAACGGGTAGGAGCCGATCTCGACCGCCGGATAGTCCGCCTGGATCAGGCCCAGGTCGCGCGCTACGGTGCCCTCGGCCAAGCCGCAGGTAACGGAGCGCGACAGCATCTTGGCGCCGCCCTTCAGGCCGTGGCGGATGCCGTCGAACATGGCCTGCATGATCTTGGGCACGCCGGCCATGACATGGACGTTGCCGATGCGGAAGCCGGGCGCGGTCGAGACCGGATTGTCGATCAGGGTGGCGCCTTCCGGCACGTGCGCCATGCGCAGCCGCGCCTCGTTGAGCTCGATCCCGCGCGTCAGGTAATGCGCCTCCAGCCGGCGCTTCGCCTCCGGATGCAGGATCAGCTTCACGCCGAACGCCGCCGCGATGCATTCGGCCGTGATGTCGTCGTGGGTCGGCCCGATGCCGCCGGTGGTGAAGACGTAGTCATATTTCGCGCGCACCTCGTTGACGGTCGCGACGATCGTCTCCGGCACGTCGGGAATGACCCGCGCCTCGCGCATCTGCACGCCGACCTCGTTCAGGCCCTTGGCCAGATAGTTGAGGTTGATGTCCTGGGTGCGGCCCGACAGGATCTCGTTGCCGATGATCACGAGGCAGGCGGTGACGGGTGCGGGCGTGGGTTCGGTCATGATGAGTGAAAGCTAGGCCAGGACCGGGCGTTCGGCAAGCCGTGCCGACCCTTGCGGCCGCTCGCGCGAACCGCTACAGGGGCAGCCATGAGATTTCCCGCTCCCCTGGTGCGCGGCCGGCTCGTCCGCCGCTACAAGCGCTTTCTCGCCGACGTGGCGCTCGAAACCGGCGAGGTGATCGTCGCCCATTGCGCGAACCCGGGTGCCATGCTGGGCGTGGCGCCGCCGGATGCCGAGGTCTGGTTGTCGCCGTCGCGCAACCCGGCGCGGAAACTGGCCTGGTCTTGGGAACTGGTGCGGATCGGCACCGGACTGGTCGGCATCAACACGTCATGGCCGAACCATCTGGCGGAGGAGGCTATCCTCACCGGCGCCATTCCGGAACTCGCCGACTACGCCGCACTGACCCGCGAGGTGCGCTACAGGCGCAACAGTCGTATCGACCTGTTGCTGGAGGCGCCGGCGCGTCCCACCTGCTATGTTGAGGTGAAGAACGTGCACCTGAGCCGCGGCGACGGTCTGGCCGAATTTCCGGACTGCGTGACCCGGCGCGGCGCGAAGCATCTTCTGGAACTGGCCGACATGGTCGCGGCCGGCCATCGCGCGGTGATGCTCTATGTCGTGCAGCGCGAGGATTGCGACCGGTTCCGTACGGCGCCCGAGTTCGATCCGGCCTACCATGCCGGGTTGAAGGTGGCGTTGGCGGCGGGCGTCGAGGCTCTGGTCTATGGCTGTTCGGTCACGACCGGAGGCATCCTGGTCGACCGGAAACTGGAGCTGCTGGCCTAGAACGTCGCGACGCGGCATGATGGATGGAACGGGCCGACCCAGCCCCCTTGGACCCTGTAGGAAGACGATGACGGATCTGGCCCTGAGCGACCGCAGCTATGTCGAGGAAGCGCGCATCAAGCTGCATGCGCCCGAGGATTTCGCCTGGATGCGCAAGGCCGGCCGCCTGGCGGCCGAGGTGCTCGACTACATCACGCCGTTCGTGACGCCCGGCGTGACCACGGGCGAGCTCGACCGGCTGTGCCATGAGTTCATCCTCGATCACAAGGCGATCCCGGCGCCGCTCAACTATCGCGGCTTTCCGAAGGCGACCTGCATCTCGATCAACCATGTCGTCTGCCACGGCATTCCGGGCGACCGCAAGCTGATGGATGGCGACATCGCCAACATCGACATCACGGTCATCCTCGATGGCTGGTACGGCGACACGAGCCGCACCTTCCTGATCGGCGACAAGGTGCCGCTGAAGGCGCGCCGGCTGGTCGACATCACCTATGACGCCATGATGCTGGGCATCGCCGCGGTCAAGCCGGGCGTGCATCTGGGCGCCATCGGCTTTGCCATCCAGAGCTTCGCCGAGGCCCAGCGCTTTTCGGTCGTGCGCGACTTCTGCGGCCATGGCATCGGCAAGGTGTTCCACGCCGCCCCCAGCGTGCTGCATTACGGCCGGCCGAACGAGGGTCCCCAGCTGCGCGAAGGCATGTTCTTCACCATCGAGCCGATGATCAACAGCGGCCGCTACGAGGTGAAGGTGCTGGCCGACGGCTGGACCGCCGTCACCAAGGACAAGTCGCTGTCGGCGCAGTTCGAGCACACGATCGGCGTCACGGCCGACGGCTGCGAGATCTTCACCTTGTCGCCGGCCGGCCATACCAAGCCGCCCTATTCGGCCTAAGACGACCGCCGCGGCGCCGATGGGCGAGGCGGACGACGGGCAAGGGGCGAAGCCGGGCCATCTCGGCCATCGCCAGCGCCTGCGCGCCCGGTTCCTCGAAGCCGGGCCGGCCGCCTTGCCGGACTACGAGCTGCTGGAGCTGGTCCTGTTCCAGGCGAAGCCGCGCCAGGATACCAAGCCGCTCGCCAAGGCCCTGCTCGCCCGGTTCGGCAGCTTCGCCGGCGTGATCGGCGCCGAGATTCCGGCGCTGATGGCGGTACCGGAGATGGGCGAGGCCTCGGTCGTGGCGCTGAAGGCGATCCAGGCCGGGGTCGAACGGGTGCTGCGCGACGAGGTGCGGACGGCGCCCGTGCTGTCGTCCTGGGACAAGGTCGTCGACTATTGCCGCGCCGCCATGGCCCGCGCGCCGATCGAGCAGTTCCGGGTGCTGTTCCTCGATCGCAAGAACGTGCTGATCGCCGACGAGGTGCAGCAGACCGGCACGGTCGACCATACGCCGGTCTATCCGCGCGAAGTGGTGAAGCGGGCGCTCGAACTGGGCGCTTCCGCGGTCGTCATGGTGCACAACCATCCTTCAGGCGATCCGACGCCATCCAAGGCTGACATCGACATGACCCGGGCCGTCTCGGCCGCCTGCGCCACCTTGGGCATCGATCTGCACGACCATCTTGTGATCGGCCGCGCCGGTCATGCCAGCCTGCGCGGGCTGGGGTTGATGTAGTCGGGACAGCTCAAAGCACCTGGGAGACCCGGTAGGCGATGCCACCCTCGACCAGATAGCCCGAGCCGACGGAGACGATGTCGTTCAGCCAGGCGTAGGCCGGCGTGCCGGTTTCGAACAGCGGGTTGGTCCGGAAATAATAGCGGGCCGGATCGATCTGGTGCCGGCCCTCCGGATCGGCCATCCGAGCGCGCAGGTCGGGCGGAGTGACCCAGCGGCCGCCATAGGTCATGTGGATCAGGGCACCGTCGTGGGTACGCAGGGTCAGCCGCACGTCCAGCATCATGGCGCCATCGGGCCGGAACAGCGCCCAGTCGCCGCCGCCCGGCAGCACCTCACCATGCAGCTTGGGCCCTTCGAACGATCCGCCGGCCGCGCCGAACAGGATGCGCTGGCCGAACGGGCCGGCGCCGATGTTCAGGCGTGGATTCAGATCGACGACGATGTCGAAGAGCGGTGCCGTCTCGATCTCGCCGACGGATTTCACGCGGGGGTCGGGTGCCATGTCGTTGCCTTCGAGTGTGGGGGTGCGCCTAAGCGGCGCCGAACAGCTTGCGCCGGACCGCATCGGTCGAGACGCCGGATTGGGCGCACAGCGTCGCCAGGTCGAAGCAGAACCGCTCGCCGGCGATCAGATCGTCCTCGAAAGCGAACCGGATGGACACTGGCAAGCTGGCGCGGCGGCCGTTGGGCGTCACGCCGAAACGATCGCCGGTCATGGTCATCCGGGCCGTGCCCCAACAGACCAGCGTGTCGGCGTTGTGGGCATGTCCGTCGAGGGTGACGTCGTAGTCCGGAAACGACGTGAAGAACCGGGTGAGCGCCGCCGCGTTCTCGGCGAGGCCCTGCGCCCTCGTGCCGAAAGCCGGGCTGTCCAGCAGCATGTCCCGATGGAACAGCGCCAGGGCCGCCGGGACATCCTGCCGGCTCTTGGCCGCGGCAAGCGCCTGGGCCAGCTCGACCATTCGATCGCCGTTCATGCCGTTCTCCGATCGTTCATCAAGATGCGGACATCATGTCTCTGACATACTGTATGTATGTTATATGTCATGTTGTCCGATCGCATCAAGCGGTATGTTGCCGGCATGGACGATCCCAGACCCGAGAAGAGCCGTCGCGAGGAATATGCCGAAGCCACCCGCCAGGCGTTGCTGTCGGCCGGCCGCGATTCCTTCGCGAAGGAGGGGTATCAGGCGACCGGAATCGAGGCGGTTTCCCGGGCTGCCCGGGTGACGCGCGGCGCGTTCTATCACCACTTTTCGGACAAGCAGGCGCTGTTCGATGCCGTGGTCGTGGCCCTGCAAGCGGAGGCGACGGCCCGGATTGCCGAACGGGCCAAGATGCAGCGCAAGACCTGGGACCGCTTGAGCGTGGGCATCGATGCGTATCTGGATGCCTGCCTGGAGCCGGCCTACGGCCGTATCGTCATCCAGGAGGCGCCGGCGGTGCTGGGCAACGCGCGCTATCGGGAAATCGAAGAGGCCTACCCGATGGCGTTGCTCACCGCGACGCTCAACGCCCTGAAGCGTGCCGGCGAGCTGGAGTTCGAGGATATCGACCTGCTGAGCCGCATGGTCGACGCCATGATCTGCAAGGTGGCGCTCATGCTGCCGGAGGCGGACCATCCGAAGCAGGTAAGGCAGCGGGGACAGAAGATCATCGACAGCTTGCTCGGCGTGTTTCGGCGACCATGACCAATCCTTCGCGCGGCGTCGATCTCGATGCCTATTTCGCCCGCGTCGGCTATCGCGGGTCGCGGCACCCGACGCTCGAAACCTTGGCCGCGCTGCAAGCGCTGCATCCGGCCGCGATCCCGTTCGAGGCGATCGACCTGCTGCTGGGGCGGCCGATCGACCTTTCGCCGCCGGCGGTCGATGCGAAGCTGATCGGTGCGGCGCGCGGCGGCTATTGCTTCGAGCAGAACGGCCTGTTCAAGCGCGTGCTGGAGGCGCTGGGTTTCCAGGTCGCGGGCATGATGGGACGGGTCTATTGGATGAACCCGGGCCTCGCCGGCCTGCCGGCGCGCACCCACATGGCGCTGCGCGTGACGATCGACGGCGAACCGTGGTTGAGCGACGTCGGCTTCGGCACGCGCCTGCCGACGGCGCCGCTGCGGTTCTCGGATCCGGCGGCGCAACTCACCCGCCACGACAGCTTCCGCCTGCGACCCAGCGACGAGGGCCATGCGCTTGAGGTGCTGATCGACGGAAACTGGGTCCTGGTCTACGACCTGTCGCGCGAACCGCCGGCCGACATCGACTATGTGGTCGGCAACTGGTTCACCTCGAGCCATCCCAACAGCAGGTTCCGGCACAACCTGATGGTCGCGCGCACGGCGGACGAGGCGCGGTATACGCTGCTGGGCAATCACCTGACGATCCGGCCGCCGGGCGAGGCGCCCCGGCGGCTCGACCTCGATGCAGCCCAGGTGCTGGATGCGCTCGGCACTCTCTTCCTGCTGCGACCGGAGCCCGGCTGGACGCCGATGATCGAGTGGATGGTGGCCTCGGCCGGATAGGATTTCCGTCAGACCATGACGGCGCCGCCCGCGACGTCGAGCACGATGCCGCTGACCCATCCGGACTGCGGCGAAGCCAGGTAGAGCGCCGCCTCGGCGACGTCCTCCGGGGTGCCGAGACGGCGCAGCGGATGGGTGCCGACCAGCATCTCCTGCGTTGCAGCGGGGATCCGCTGCCGGTTGCGGTCGGTCAGGATGGTCTCGGGCGCGATGCAATTCACCCTGATGCCATCGGGTCCCACCTGCGCCGCCGCGTCCTGGGTCAGGAGGATGATGCCGGCCTTGGCGCAGGCATAGGCGATCGGGGCGCCGATGGGCGGTTTCCGCGCCGCGGCGGACGATAGGGTGACGATGCTCCCGGCCCGGCGGGCCTTCATGCCGGGCAGGAAGCTCTTCAGGGTGAGGAAGGTCGCCGTGAGATTGCCGTCGATCGACGCGCGCCAGCCGGCCTCGCTGATTTCTTCCAGGGGCCCCGGCGGCGTCGCGTTGCCGCCGGCGTTCGCGACCAGGATCTCGACCGGTCCTAGGCGCGCCTCGATCGTAGTGCGCAGGGCCTCGATCGCCGCGAACGACGTCACGTCGCCCTCGACCTCGATCGCAGTGCCGCCGCGCTCCCGGATCTCGCGCAGGACCTGGGCGCGCGCCGCGCCGTCGCGGCCGTGGACGGCGACCCGGGCGCCCTCGGCGGCGAAGCGCCGGGCGATCGCGGCGCCGATGCCGCGCGAGCTTCCGGTCACCAGAGCGATCTTGTTTTTCAGCAGCATCACGCTTCCTCCAGCCCGCGACCGGCCGACGCGGGCGGCCGAACCGTCTGCGCCATCCGGCCCAGCAGGGCTCTCAGGGTTTCGAGTTCATGGGGATCGAAGACCTGGCGCAGCCGGACATCGTGTGCCGCCGCCGCCGACCGCAATCGATGAAACAGAGCGCGGCCACCGTCCGTCAAGGCGACCTCGTGCTCGCGCCGATTGTCGGGCCGTCGCGCGCGCGTCAACAGGCCAGCCTGCTCCATTCCGTTCAGATGATGGGTCAGCGTCGGCCCACGCACGCCGACCTCCGCCGCCAGGTCCCGCTGCGTGCGGTGGCTGCCACGCATCAGCGCCAACAGGACGAGCCAGGTCGAGGTCGAGCCACCCGCCGCGGCCAGCGTGTCGTCGAACGCCTGGCCGACCACCTTCGCGGTCTGGGCCAGCAGCAGGCCGATGGGAGTTTCACGTGGTTTCATGATTATAACAATAGATATCGAACGATTCGAAATCTATCGAAAAATTGCAAATATCCGGTTCGACCTTCCGTTCGCGACCGGGCGTGGGAAAAGCAGCAAGAAAATTCGCTCCGGTTGTCGGGGACCCACCCTATGGTTCGTCCTTGGGGAGATAGCGATCTGAACCCCGGAGATTTTCAAATGACCAGCGCTGCCAACGACCGTGAACTCGTCCTCGAACGCGTCATCGACGTGCCGCCGGCCAAGCTGTTCAAGGCCTGGACCGATCCGGAACTGCTGAAGCAATGGTTCGCGCCGTTGCCCTACACCACGCCCGTCGCCGAACTCGATGTCCGCCCGGGCGGTTCCAACCTGATCGTCATGCGCGGCCCCGACGGCACCGAGATGCCGAACCGCGGCGTCTATCTCGAGGTGGTCGAGAACGAGCGGCTCGTCTTCACCGACGCCTTTACCGAGGCCTGGGTTCCGTCGCAAAAACCGTTCATGACCGTGGTCCTGACGTTCGAGGACCTGGGCGGCAAGACGAAATATACCGCCCGTGTCCGCCATTGGACGGTCGCCGATCGCGAGGCGCACGAGAAGATGGGCTTCCAGGAAGGCTGGGGTCTGTGCGCCGACCAACTGGCGGCGCTCGCCGCCAAGATCTAACCCATCGGCGGGGCCCGGCGCGCAATCAGCGTCGGGCCGGTCGCGATCCGGAGAGATGGACATGCTGTATCAAGGTCGTTGCCATTGCGGGGGCGTCGCGTTCGAGGTCGAAGGCGAGTTGACCGGCGCCGTCGCCTGCAACTGTTCGATCTGCAGCCGCAAGGGGGCGCTGCTATGGGCGGTCCCGCGCGACAAGCTGCGCGTCATCACCTGGGACGATGACATCGGCCGCTACGTCTTCGCCAAGGGCGCCATCGCGCATCGGTTCTGCCGAACCTGCGGCATGCATCCCTATGCCGAGGATACGGCTGCCGAGGGCGAGCGGTCGGCCTACATCAATATCCGCTGCCTGGACGGTGTCGAACTCGCGTCCGTTCCGACCTTCGAGTTCGACGGCCGCGCCGCTTAACCGTCACTGCGGGCGAAACGTCTCGCCCCGGCTGCCGCTTTCGAGGGCCGCCTTGTAGGCGAGGGCGATCGTCGCGGCCGGCAGCGGGCAAGCGCCGCAACGCTGTCAGCGCGAGCCGGACCTGTCCCAGCTGCCACGGATCGAGGTCTCCAGATCGGTCTCGGATGCGGTGCCAAGCGGGGCCAGCGCCCCGCTCGCCGCACAGCAAACGACGGCCGCGATGCCTGGCACCTCGTCGAACAGGCGCTCGATCGAGGCCGCGTCCTCGATATCCACGCGCACCGGTTCCTGCCGCGAGGCGGCGATGATTTCATGATCTTCCTGCAAGGCCCGAACGATGGCCCGGCCGATCGTGCCGCCGGCGCCGAC